>CALVZR010000026.1 GCA_944372565.1 uncultured Clostridia bacterium
AGTGCTCTCTTCCGAGGGAAAGGACGTTACGGAAAACTACCGCGCGGGAGCCGAGGCGGCGCTCGAGATCGCGAAGAGGGAGAAGGTGGATTACTGCATCTTCAAGGCGAAGAGCCCTTCCTGCGGGTGCGGGAAAATATACGACGGCACGTTTTCGGGAAAACTCGTGGAGGGGAACGGCGTAACGAGCGAATTGTTTTTAAAAAACGGATTTTCTATAAAAACCGAAGAATCGCTGTAAATCGATTTTTTTCGCGCTTCACATTCGTGAAAAAACGGAAAATTTTTCTTTAAAACCGTTGATATTTCCGTGCGGGATATGCTATAATAATTGCAGAAATCAGTTGAAAGGAGATAAGTTTTATGGCGAAACAGAGAACGGAAAGAGTGGCAAAAAACAGTTTGGTTAAGCTCTGCGCATTCGTGGCGCTGTTTTTATCGGCGTTTACCTTTTTATTCGGCGGGATTTTTGCGGGTTCCATCGCCGGCACGATACTCGACCTTGTTGCGAAAATCGCGCTGCTGATCGGGATCGCTTTCCCCGCTTACGATTACGTGCGCGGGCTCGGCAAGGCATGGAGGATCATTTACTGGATCGCTCTGGTGATCTATGCTCTCGGCTGCGTGTTCGGCTTGCTCAGCGGATTCGGGGTAATGTAAAAAAACAATCGCAGATCGCAAAGGCAGGTGTTGCAGAACACTTGCCTTTTTTGTTCCGATTTGGTACAATAAAACGGAAATCAATTTACAAGGTGAACCATGGCAAAACCGATCGTTGCGATCGTCGGCCGCCCGAACGTGGGCAAATCGACGTTTTTCAATAAAGTTACGGGCAAAAGGATATCCATCGTGAAGGATACCCCGGGCGTCACGCGCGACCGCCTGTATGCGGACGCGGAGTGGTGCGGGCATTATTTCACGCTGGTCGATACCGGCGGGCTGGAACTCAAAAGCGACGACGAGATGTGGAAACACATCAAAAAGCAGGCGGAGATCGCCATCGACACCGCGGACGTGATCATCCTCTTCACCGACGTGAAGAGCGGGCTGACGGGCGCGGATAAGGACGTGGCGCACAAACTGCGCGTTTCGGGAAAGCCCGTCGTGCTCGCCGTGAACAAACTCGATACCTATAAGCCCGAACTTTTATACGAATATTACGAGCTGGGGCTGGGGGAACCCTTCGGCATTTCCGCCGAGCATATGACGGGCGTGGGCGAACTGCTGGACGAGGTCGTTTCGCATTTCAAAGAGAGCGGGGAAAGCGGGGAGGACGACGCGGTGAAGATCGCCGTGGTCGGCCGCCCGAACGCGGGAAAATCCTGCCTGTGCAACCGCCTGCTCGGCTTCGAGCGCACCATCGTTTCGGACATCGCGGGAACGACGCGGGACGCCATCGATACCCCTTTTACCTATAAGGAACAAAAATTCATCCTCATCGACACGGCGGGCATCCGCAAGAAAAAGAGCGTGGAAGAGGATCTCGAATATTACAGCGTTCTCCGCGCGCTCGCGGCGATCCGGCGTGCGGACGTGTGCCTCATCGTCGTGGATTCCGCCGAGGGACTGACCGAACAGACCGTGAAGATCTGCGGCTATGTGCACGAGCAGGGCAAGCCGAGCGTGATCGTGATGAATAAATGGGACCTCGTGGAAAAGGACACGCACACCGTGAACAAGTTCAACGACAAGCTCAAAGAGGATTTGAAATTCATGGACTATTTCCGCGCGGTGTATATTTCCGCCAAAACGGGGCAGCGGGCGGAAAAGGTGCTCGATCTGGCGCAGTCCGTGCTCGGACACGCGCGTTTCCGCGTTTCCACGGGGCTGTTGAACGACCTCGTTTTAGACAGCGTGCGCATGAACGAGCCGCCTTCCGTGAACGGGCGCAGGCTCAAGATCCATTACGCCACGCAGGCGGATATCTGCCCGCCCACCTTTATCTTTTTCGTGAACGACGGCGAACTGATGCACTTTTCCTACCGCAGGTATCTGGAAAACCGCATCCGCACCGCATTCGACTTTTCGGGCACGCCCGTAAAGATCATCGTGCGCGAACAGGGGAAAGACGATGAATAACTGGTGGATTCTGATTATTTTGGCGGCGGGCTCCTATCTTCTGGGCTGTTTCAACAACGCCATCATGATCACGAAACTGAAAAACGCGGATATCCGCAAGGTGGGCAGCGGCAATCCCGGCACGCTGAACATGAGCCGCAATTTCGGCATCCGCCTGGGGCTTCTGACCCTCTTTCTCGATATGCTCAAAGGGCTGATCCCCGCGTTGGTCGGTTTTTTCGTGCTGCGGGGCAGGATGCTGCCGGACGCCGCTTTCGATTTAGGCGATCTCGGCATCTTCCTCGGCGGGTTCTTCGCTGTGCTCGGGCACATCTATCCCGTATTCTATAAATTCAAAGGCGGCAAGGGCGTGGCGACCACCATCGGCGTGTTCCTCGCCTGGGCGATCCTGACGGCGGTGGTCGGCGAATGGAGCTGGTTCGCCGTGGAGATCATGAGTCTCATCGCGGCGGTGCTCTTCATCTACTTCACCGAATACGGCGCGATGGGCTCGTTTATCGCCATCACGCCGCCCGCGGTCGGTTCGAGCATACGCCTGTTTCTCCTTTACGGCGTGGGCAAAGGCACCGCGCGCATCGTGCCTTATTACATCGCCGCGAACATGCTCATTTTCGGCATCTGCTTCATCACCTGGTTCGCGCACAGAAACAATATAGAGCGCATGCTCGCGGGGGAGGAACATCCCACTTCCATCAAGGAAATGTTCGTGAAACTGCGCGCCAAAAAGGCGGCGAAAAAGGCGAAGGAAAACGGCGGCGGCGCGAACCGCCCGCCCGAAGGCGAAAAATAACCCGCGTTTTTTCCGCGCCCAAAAACTTTTTTAAATTTTCATAATCCGGAAACCCCTCTCATATATTAGTCGTGTAATCTATGGGAGGTTTTTTATGGAAAAGTACGATATCTATAAAGATATAGCCAGGAGAACGGGGGGCGACATCTATATCGGCGTCGTCGGTCCCGTGCGGACGGGGAAATCCACCTTCGTCACGAAGTTTATGGAAACGCTCGTTCTGCCGAACATCACCGGTAAACTCAGCCGCCAGATCGCCACGGACGAAATGCCGCAGTCTGCCGACGGCAAGACCATCATGACCACCGAGCCGAAATTCATCCCCGCGAACGCGGTGAAGATTCAGCTCAAAAACAAAGTTTCGGCAAAGGTGCGCCTGATCGACTGCGTGGGCT
>CALVZR010000027.1 GCA_944372565.1 uncultured Clostridia bacterium
ATTGTGTTTTTTTTTTTTTTTTGCCTGCCGCAGCTTTTCCGAAACAGAAAAAGTGTGCGCTCGATTGTGCATACAATCGGGCGCACCCGTATCTTTTCAACCGTTGCAGCTGCGGCTGCAAGTTCTCCGATAAACATCACGATTTATCTTTTATTTTCGGAAACGGCCGTATTTTCCTGCGTTGTTTTAGAAAAACGGCTGCCGTTCCGCCGCGGGAAAAACTTTTTTCCCGACGAACCGCAAGCCATTATACCGCATTGAAAATCGAATGTCAACGATAAAAACGAAAAAATTTTATTTTTTTCCGAACTCTTTTTTATCGGGCAGTTTATGCCACGGATGGAGCGCGCTGCCGGCGTATTATTTCAGGCTGTTGCATTTATAGTATTTTTTTAAAAACGGGGATTGACAAAACGAAAAAGGCGGGTTATACTTGTACATAGCTCTAAAATTATGAAGAGGGAAAGAGGTATGAAAAAGAAGAGAAAAGATTGCGTTTTCGGGCTGCATTTCGATTTTCACGCCAATCCGGAACAGACCGGCATCGGCGAAAATTACGCGGATGAATCCTGGGCGGTTATGCTCGACAAGGTGAAGCCCGATTTCATTCAGATAGACAGCAAAGGCCATCCCGGCATATCGAGCTATCCCACCAAGGTGGGGAACGCCGCGCCGGACATCAAAGCGGATATTCTTAAAAACGTGCGCAGGCTGACCGCCGAACGCGGCGTGCTCCTTTACGCGCATCATTCGGGCGTGTGGGATAAGGAAGCGACCCGCCTGCATCCCGAATGGGGCGCCGTGCGCAAAGACGGCAGCAAGACGGGGGAAACGAACCTTTTTTGCGATTACGCGGAAAAACTGCTTATCCCGCAACTCAAAGAGATCGCGTCCTACGGGCTCGACGGCGCGTGGATAGACGGCGACTGCTGGGGCGTGATCCGCGACTACGGGCGGAGCGCGGACGAGTTTTTCGCGCAGACGGGTTCGCGCGATTTGGAATCGCAGGAATATGCCGATTTTCTGCGGGAAAGATTCTTGCAATACGTCGATCATTACGCGCGCGCCGTTCATGCGGAATATCCCGATTTCGAGATCGCCAGCAACTGGATGTACACCTCGTTCTGCCCCGAAAAGCCGGAAGCGGACGTGAATTTCATTTCGGGCGACTATCTGCCCGCAAACAGCGTGGCGTCCGCGCGCGTGGAGGCGCGGCTCATCGCGAACCAGGGAATGCACTGGGATCTGATGGCGTGGGGATTCAATATTCAGCATAATTTCTTTGTGGAAAAAACGCCCGTTCAGCTTATGCAGGAAGCCGCCGCCACGCTGATGTTCGGCGGCGCGTTTCAGGTGTATAACGTGCAGAACGTGGGGAAGATTTCCGAGCGGGCGGCGGACGGCTGGAAAGAGATTGCGGATTTCGTGCGCGAACGGACGGAGCTCGTGCACGCCCTGCCGTATAACCGCACGGGATATTTTTACAGCACGGCGGGATACCGCTATCAGAAGGAAATGATCTACAACAATCCCGGCGACGCCCGCGCTTACGACAACAGCGGAGAACTGCTCGCGGCGGCGGATACCCTGCTCAATTTCGACGGCGGATTTACCCACTATTTTGCCGAACATCTGGACGAATACGAAAATTTAATCGTTTGCAATTTCGGCGAGATAGAACCGCAGATGAAGGAACGCATCCTCGCCTGGGTGGAACGGGGCGGAAAACTCTTTTTAACGGGGACGTATGCGGCGCAGGCGTTTTCGGAAGAACTCGGATTCAAACCGGAACGGGAAGAGGGCGTGTGCTTTCTCCTGCACGGAAAGGAAAGTTTCGGTATGCGCACGAGTTACTTCCGCATATCGGAAGACGCGGGGCGCGGCGGGCTGTATTTCGACTATACGGCGGAAAAAGAACATATTCCTTCCTATTTCGTGCTGTCGCGCGGCGCGGGGAAGATCGGCGGGCTCACCTTCGATATCGGGCGGGATTATAAGGACAGTTATTCCCACGCGATGCGCAAATTTGTCGCGCACGTATTGGACGAAATCGGTTTTTCGCGCGAACTTCTCTTTGCAAAGCCCTACTGCATGGACGTGAGTGTGCAGAAAAAAGAAAACCGCGTTTACGTCGATCTCCTCAATCTGAACGGCGATCATTCCAACGAACGGGTGCGCAGTTTCGACGATATCCCTCCGCTTACGGATGTGGAGTTTTCCTATGCCTGCGAAGAGCCGCGCGCCGTGCGCCTGCTGGTAAACGATTCGCCTGTTTCTTTCCGCTACGAAAACGGCAGACTGCACGCGAAAATCGCGTGTATCCCCATTCATAACGCACTGGTTCTGGAATATTAAAGAAAAATTTTATGAATGTTCTCTATCTGGCGGGAAACGTCGTATTGTCGGCGTTTTCCGCCATGCTCATTAAAAAATCGAAAAACATCGCGGGAAGCGGCTGGTACGAGGGGCTTGTTTTCACGCTCTTCGTCGCCGTTTTTTCCATTGTGCTGTTTCTGCTGATCAATCTTTTCCGCATCACGCTCTATCCCGCGAACGTCCTCTTTTCCTTTCTCTATGCGTTTTTGGGGATTTTCTCCACCATCGTGGGGCTGAAAGCCTACGCTTCGGGAAAAGCCGCAACGTACATCATCGCCACGACGGTGGGCTCTACGGTTTTTCCCTATCTGTTCGGCATTTTGTTCTGGCAGGAAACGCTCACGCTGATGAAAAGCGCGGGTATGGCGCTCATGGTCGTCGTTTTTGTGGTGAAAAACCTGCCTTCCAGGGCGGAAAAAGCGGCAGAAAGCGAGGAAACATCCGATGGGGAGAACGCGCCTGCGGTTGCCGCCGCGTCCGCCGGGAAAAAATTCGGCTTTGTGGGGCTGTGTATCGTGGGCGCGCTCGTTTCGGGGCTGGCGAACATCGCGGTTTCCTGGAACGCGCGGCTCGCGCCGCTTACGGATACCGTGAGTTTTTCCGTGCTCACGCAGGCATTCGTGCTCGTGCTGGCGTCGCTGATGATGGCGGTGCGCGTTCCCGCGGTCAAAAAAACGCTTGCGGAAAATAAAAGCGTTTACGGCCGGAAAAATATCCTCGTTTCCCTCGTGTATGCGGCATCGTGCGGCACGGCGCTCATTTTTTCGCTGGAAGCGGCGAAAACGCTGCCCGCCTCGGTGCTCTTTCCCGTTACCTGCAGCGGAAACATCATTCTTGTAACGTTGTTCGACAGCCTGTTTTACAAGGAAAAATTCACGAAAAGAGATCTTTTGTCCACACTGCTGATTCTCCCCGCAATCGTGCTCGTCGCTCTCGGCTGATTTTTAAATTCGTTTTCTTATAAAGCAATGTTTTTTGTTGTCATGTCTTAATCAACGAAATCGTTTCGCCGTTTATGCGGATCTCCTTGGACAGCATTTTTAACGCGCGTTCCATGCGAGAAGTGATCGAATCGCCCATACGGGAAAAACCGAGCTGATTCGCTAGCAATTTAAATAATCCCGTTTTTTCCGCGGTTACGTTTTGCCGGAGAATTTCTTTCATGCCTTTGGCTAATTCCTCAACGGCTATGTATTTGATTTCCCGCGGCGTCATCCCGCTTGAAGGGATGCGCAGCATCGGTATTTTCCGGTTTGCCAGATAGAGAAATCCGTTATGACGGATGATGCCCATCCTTTCGCAATTCCACATCAGACTGTCAAACCTGTCGTGTACCGCCGAGGTTACTTTTTCCCTGCCGTCAAATAAATGGACGATGCGCTTTAGAAGCCATTCTTCCGAAAGGGGCGTTTCGACTGTGA
>CALVZR010000028.1 GCA_944372565.1 uncultured Clostridia bacterium
TTTTTCGGAAAGAAAATTTTTACACGAAAGAGACGAAAAATTCGTCTGCAAATTTACCACCATTTTGCAAATTTTTACTACCATTTAATTTTAGGGCTTTTTTGCTTCTGCATAAATATTCTAAAAAGCGCATAAAACAATAGAAAAAATACACAAATCGCAACGATTTGTGCATTTTTATGTGGAGCTGCTAACCGGATTCGAACCGGTGACCTCGTCCTTACCAAGGACGTGCTCTACCTGCTGAGCCATAGCAGCGTACTCAATTTTTCGCCGATTTTTACAGGGTTTTCGGCCCCCCGATTTTACTGCCGTTTATCCTTACCAAGGACGTGCTCTACCTGCTGAGCCATAGCAGCATACTCAATTTTTCGCCGATTTTTACAGGGTTTTCGGCCCCCCGATTTTACTGCCGTTTATCCTTACCAAGGACGTGCTCTACCTGCTGAGCCATATCGGCGTTTTATTCTGCGCGGCGCATAAAAAGAAACAAACTCTTCCCCGTTTCCGAAAAAACGAAAACGCGCGGCGACATACGCAAAGCATTATCAATTATAACCGAAATGCTTTGCGTTGTCAATCATAATCGCGCGAATTAGTTTACTTTTTCCCGAAAATCTTTTTCATAAAAGCGGGCAGTTCCTTTTTCCCGTCCAATCTGGGAGAAGGAACGTCGTCTTCCTCCTCTTCAAACATCTTGCGGGAAACCTGCTCCAGCTTTCTTTCCGCCTCGGTATCCGGTACTGCGGGGCGGGGCGCCTGCTGCGCCTGCGCCGCGCTCTCCACGCGGCTCGGCTGAGGCTGCGGGGCGAAATCCTCTTCATACTTCCTCCCCGTTTCAAATTCGTAAATCAGCGGCGGAATGTTGCTCTTTGCCGCCGGTCTCGGAGCGGGCTTGGGCTCTTCCTTCTTGATGTTGAGCGCCTGCACCGAATCCACTTCCTCCATATCCATGCCCGCGGGAACGGTATTGAACCCCGTTGCGATGATGGTTACGGCGACTTCGTCCACAAACGTTTCGTCGATCGCCGCGCCGAAAATGATATTCGCGGAGTAATCGATCACGCCCTGCACGAGTTTTGCCGCTTCGCTCACTTCGCCGAGGGACATATCCTTGCCGCCCGTAATATTCAGAATCACGCCCTTCGCCCCCTCGATGGTCGTTTCGAGCAAGGGGCTGGAAACCGCCTGGCGCACGGCCTCGATCATCTTGTTTTCGCCCTTCGCGCGCCCGATGCCCATATGGGCAAGTCCCTGGTTGCGCATAATGGCGCTCACGTCCGCAAAATCGAGATTGATGAGCGCGGGCGTGGCGATGAGGTTCACGATGCCGCTGATCCCCTGTTTGAGCACGTCGTCCGCGACCTTGAACGCGTCGCCGAACGGCGTGGAGCCGGGCAGCACCTGCAGCAGTTTATCGTTGGGGATCACGACCAGCGTATCGACATATTTTCTGAGATTGATGATGCCGTTTTTGGCATTTTCCTCCCTCTTTCTTCCCTCGAAAGAGAAGGGTTTCGTGATGACCGCCACCGTGAGCACGCCGAGCTCCTTTGCGATACGGGCGATGACGGGCGCTGCGCCCGTTCCCGTGCCGCCGCCCATGCCCGCGGCGATGAAGAGCAGATCCGTTCCCTTGATGAGTTCGGTCAGTTCGTCCTTGCTCTCCTCCGCGGCGCGCTCGCCGATTTCGGGGTTTGCCCCCGCGCCCAGCCCTTTGGTGAGGCTTTCGCCGATCTGAATGCGCTTATCCGCCTTGGAAAGCAGCAAAACCTGCTTATCCGTATTTACGGAAATAAATTCCGCGCTCGTCAAATTGGAATCCACCATGCTGTTGATGGCGTTGTTTCCGCCTCCACCGACACCTATGACCTTGATGACGGCAATGTTCGTGTTCTCCTCACTGTTAAACATTTCCTTTCCTCCGTTTGCTTGAAACTTGAAGTGTTATTTATCGAATAATTTTTTGAAAAAACTCTTTTTCTTCGCGGGCTGGCGGAGCGAGATGCTCATGAGCGCCGCGAGGGACGAATCCGTGGGCCTGTTCATGTTGGGCAGCGCGGGCGAAAGCGTTTCCGTAACCAGATTGAGCCGCCCCGCAATGCGCTCTTTCGCGCCGCGGATCAGGCTGACGCCGCCTCCCGTGAGGGACAGCGGCACATATTCCGGAATGGAAAAACGGCTGTCCGTAAGGCAGTACTGCACGTTTTCGCAAAGCTCGTCCAAACTTTCGAAAACGAGTTCGTTCACTTTATCCGCGGGGAAGGAATATTCCTTATCCCCGTCTATGATCTTATAGCTTTCCCCTTCGCCGTCCACGCTGAGATTGACCTTGCGTTTGAGTTTTTCCGCGATATCCGGCTCGATATCGAAAAACTCCGTCAAAAGCGCGGCGATGTTTCCCCCGCCGTAGGCAAATCCCTTCTGATAGATGATCGCGTCCCCCTGCACGACGGAAAAACTCGTGGTGATATACCCCACGTCGAGGAGGAGGGCGGAGCGGTCCCGCACCTCGGGGCGGAACAGATAGAGCGCCTCCGCAAGCGCGGAAGAAACGTATTCGACGTTTTCGACGCCGTTCTTTTGCAGAACGGGCGTGAAGAAATCTACGAAATTTTTATCGCACAGCACGTAGGAAAGTTCGCCCCGCAAAGAGCGGCTCACTTCCCCCACGGGATCGGCGACGCGGCGGGCGTCGTCCAGCACGAAATCCACCCCCGAACGGTTGATGATCGTATATCTTTTCGATCTGAGTTCGTAAGCGCTGTCGTAAAGTTTGTTGAGTTCGGCTTCGCCGATGCGGCGGGGCCGCTCGAAGGAAATCTGATGGTCTTTGAGCACCACGGTGGTAAATTCCCCGGGAACGCCCACGTAAACCGTTTCCAGATCGGGTTTCAGATTGGCGAAAACCCCTTTCAGGCAGGCGCGCACGGCGGCTTCCGTGCCCGCTTTATCCAAAAATTCCCCCTCGTAAAATCCTTCGTAACTCTGCCGGGCGAACCCCTTGATTACGAAGGTATCGTTCGGCCCGCTTTCCGCGGCCGCTGCCGTGACGCCGGAAGAGCCGATATCCAGAATCGTTACCGTTTTCTTTCGCATAGTTTTCTTCCCCCGTTATCCGTTTTCTGCGGCTTGTCCGCCGGGCGAATGTTCCGTAAATAAAACTTCCAGCTCGTTCGTTTCCTCGTTGCGGTGCACTTCGATGTACCACGTGGATTTCTGATAATCCGTGCCCTCGTTGAACGCCTGCAAGGCAAGCGCCATCTTGTCCACCCCCGCATCGAGCGCGGAATATACCCAAATCTCCACCCCCGTGCGCATATGGAAGACCACCTCGTCCATCAGCACTTCGCCGCCGATCTCCCCGTAGCGCACCTCGATTTCCTCTATCGTGTCGGTATAATCGGCGAGTTCGCTCATCTGATACACGAGCGAAAGCAGACCGCCGTCTTCGAGCGAGAGAGTGGAACCGACTTCGGCGCTTATAACGGCAATATCCTCGCGAGCTTCTTCATCATCCTCGGCAAACGTTTTTGCCGTGAGGCGGATCAGACCGTCTTTCTGACCGCCCTCCGCGAGGATAAACCCGTCCCCGTCCAAAACATAAGAGGCGCCGCCGCTTTCAAACAAAAACATCTCCCGCCGTTCCGAAAGTTCCACTTCCAGCCCGTTAGGATAGGATTTTTCCAGTTTTTTCACCTCGAAATAAGGATAGGCGGCGAGTTCTTTCCGAATTTCTTCCGTATCGAGAAAAAGAAGGCTTTTCCCCCTGTGCGCTTCGAGCGTTTCGCGGATCTCGCCCTCGTATGCGCCGCCGTTTTCGCCCAAGACGAAACGCACGCGTACTTCCGCAAGCGAAAATACCGAGAAAAACGCTACGATGACGACGATGAGAAACGCCGCCGCGACGATCAGATTGAGAAAAATCCTTCTTTTGCCTTTCATCCTTCACCAAAAGCGGCTTTTACACTCTGACGAAGTCCGCCCCGAGAGAGCGGAATTTTTCTTCCGGTTTGTAATAGCCGCGCTCCACGTGTTTCACGTCCTCTATCACGGTCGTGCCGCGGGCGTTCAGCCCCGCGATCATCAGTGCGGCGCCGCCGCGCAGATCGTGCGCGGCAACCTTCGCCCCGTGCAGTTCCTTCACGCCGTTCACGATGGCAACCCTGTCTTTCACGACGATGTTCGCCCCCATCCGGTTGAGTTCGCGGACGTGTTTGAAACGCGTTTCGAAAATGTTTTCGCGAATGACGGAGATCCCCTCGCTCACCGAGGCGAGCGCGACCATCTGCGCCTGCATATCGGTGGGGAATCCCGGATAGGGAAGAGTTTCAATATTGAAGCTCTTCCTGCCGCTGCCGCTTCGCAGGTATATTATATCATTTTTTATGGTGATTTTACAAGTATTCTCGCAAAGTTTATGTAATAAAGCGGAAATTTTTTCGGCGTTGCAGTTGGAAATTTCCACCGAACCGCCCGTAGCGGCCGCCGCCACGAGGTACGTGCCCGCCTCTATCCTGTCGAAGAGAGGCTTATATTCCGTGCCGTGCAGCTTCTTCACGCCGTCCACGGTGATGACGCTCGTTCCCGCTCCCGCGACGCGCGCCCCCATGGAGTTGAGGAAATTCTGCAAATCCTCCACTTCGGGCTCCTTCGCGGCGTTGTGGATGATTGTGCGCCCTTCCGCCGTCGCCGCGGCGAGGATGATGTTTTCCGTCGCCCCCACGCTCGGGAAATCGAAATAGATGTTTCCCCCTTTCAGCTTCTCCGCGCGGCAGACGATTTCGCCGCCCGCCTCGTCCACTTTCACCCCCATCTGTTCCAGACCGTGCAGGTGCAGGTCGATGGGACGGAGCCCGATGTCGCACCCGCCGGGATAAGACGCTTCCGCGATTTTAAAACGCGAAATGAGCGCTCCGAGCATAAAGACGGACGAGCGCATCTCTTTGGAAAGGTTGTAAGGGATCGTATATCCGTGCATCGAAGAGGAGTTCACGATAAGATCTTTCCCCTCGAAACGCACTTTTACACCGAGTTCTCTTAAAATGCGGATCATGCTTTCGACGTCGAGTATGGGCGGACAGTTTCTGATCACGACCTCCCCGTCCGTCAGAACCGAGGCAGCCAAAAGAGGCAGAACGGCGTTTTTCGCCGATTCCGCCTCCGTTTTTCCGTCCAGCCTGATTCCGCCTTTGATGATGTATTTTGCCATAATATGTACCGCCTTCTATACAACATAATATGGCGAAAACCCGCAAAACGTTAAACGCCTCCCTTGGAGATGTTGTAGAGCACCCCGAACTCCGCGAGAAAGATGATGATGGACGTGTTTCCGCTGGAAACGAGCGGAAGGGGCAGCCCCGTGGGCGGGATGCAGCCCGTTACGACGAGGGCGTTCACCAGCACCTGGATACCGAAAATGAAGGTGATTCCCATCGCCAGAAGGTAGGCGAACACGTTATCCGTTTTCGAGGCGATGCGGATGCCGCGGTACACGATGAACCCGAGCAGCGCGAAGAGGCACAGCAGGCCGACAAACCCCGTTTCCTCTCCGATGACCGACAGGATGAAATCCGATTCCGAAAAGGGCAGAAAGGCATATTTTTGGCGGGAGTTGAACAGTC
>CALVZR010000029.1 GCA_944372565.1 uncultured Clostridia bacterium
GCTGCTCGAAGCCGCGCCCTATCTCAAAGCCGAGCCGGACGTGTTCTGGCTGCACGTGGCGGGGCTGAATCCCGCCGAATATCTGCGGGGGCTGGGGGAGAAACTCGCCCTGGTGCACGTGAAGGAGGCGGCCGCGGAAAACGCCGCCGAATCCCCCGAACCCGTCGTTGGCGAGGGCGTTACGGGCATGGAGGACATCTTCGCCGCGATGAAGGAAAGAAAGGTGCCCTGGGCGGTGCTCGAAGTGGAGCATTTCAATATGGGCGAGCGGGAATATCTGACCCGCAGCCTGGAAAACATGAAAAAACTTGCAAAATAAAGCGGAACCGACGGGCGTTTTGCGCTGAAAAGGGCCGCCCGAAAGAAAAATATTAAAAAAGAGGAGAAAAAAAAGATGAAAAAGTATAAGGTCGGCGTGGTAGGCTGCGGCGGCATTGCGGAGGGAAAACACCTGCCCGCGCACCAGCGCGGCACGAAAACCGAGGTCGTGGCGTTCTGCGACATCATCGAGGAGCGCGCCGTGCGCCTGAGCAAACTTTTCGGCACGAAGGACGCAAAGGTCTATACGGACTATAAGGAACTGCTGAAAGACGAGAGCATCGACATCGTGCTGGTGCTCACGCCCAACAATATGCACTGCGAGATCACGGTGGCAGCGCTCGACGCGGGCAAACACGTGCTGTGCGAAAAGCCCATGGCGACGAGTTACGCCGAGGCGAAAGAGATGCTCGCCGCGCGGGACAGATCGGGCAAAGTGCTCTCCATCGGCTATCAGAACCGCTATCGGAGCGACGCGCTCTATTTAAAACAGCTTGCGGATAAAAACTATTTCGGCGACATCTATTACGCCGAGGCTCTGGCGGTGCGCCGCCGCGGCGTGCCCACGTGGGGCGTGTTCATCGACAAGGAAAAACAGGGGGGCGGCCCGCTCATCGATATCGGCACGCACGCGCTCGATTTAACGCTCTTTGTCATGAACAACTACGAACCCGCTTACTGCGTGGGGCGCACCTTCCACAAACTCAACAAACAGCGGAACACAGGCAACGCGGGCGGCGACTGGGACGTGGATAAATTCACCGCGGAGGACAGCGCGTTCGGCTTCGTGGTGATGAAAAACGGCGCGGTCATCTACCTCAAATCGAGCTGGGCGCTCAACATCGCGGATCCGACCGAGGCGGTAACGACGGTCTGCGGCGACAAGGCGGGCGCGGATATGCTGGACGGACTGCGCATCAACACCGTTCTGGAAGGGAAACAGGTGATGATCAAACCCGATCTGCGCGGCGGCGCCATCCTGTTCTACGAGGGCGGCGGCACCAATCCGGAAGATCTCGAACTCGCGGCGTTCCTGCGGGCGGTTTCTGGCGAAGGCAAATTATACGTAACGGCCGATCAGGCGGCGGTGGTTACCCGCATTCTGGAAGGCATTTACGAATCCGACAAGACGGGCAAGCCCTTCTATTTCGAATAAGGAGAAAGCAAGATGAAAGTCGCCGTTGTCTGCGAACATAACCCCTCCATGGATACGGAGGAAGGCAAAAAGGCGTATCCCGAGGGCATGAACGAATGCCTTGCAGACGTTTTCCGCGAGGCGGGGTGCGAGGTAACGCTGCTCCGCGCGGACGAAAACGGAGTGCACGGGCTGGACGAAACCGTGCTCGAAAGCGCGGAAGTGCTCGTGTGGTGGGGGCATTGGTATCACCACAAAGTGAGCGACGAACTCGCGGGAAAGATCGCAGACCGCGTACACCGCGGCATGGGAATGATCTGCCTGCACTCGGCGCATAAGTCCAAGCCGTTTTTGCGGCTGACGGGAACTTCCGGCTCGCTGAAATGGCGGGAGGACGCCGAATTCGAGCGGCTGTGGTGCGTGGATATGGCGCACCCCGTCGCGCGGGGGCTGGGGGAGTTTATCGATATCCCCGAAGAGGAGATGTACGGAGAACCCTTCGATATCCCCACGCCGGACGAGCTCGTTTATATCGGCTGGTTCCGCGGCGGGGAAGTGCTGCGGGGCGGCTGCGTGTTCAGACGGGGCAGGGGAAAGATGTTCTATTTCAACCCCGGGCACGAAACCTATCCCACCTATAAACTGCCCGCGGTGCGCAAACTGCTCGCCCAGGCGTGCGAGTACGTCGCGCCCAAAGCGCCCGTGCTCGAAAAGCTCGACTGCCCGCATATCCCCGAATTCAGTATAAAATAAAGAAAAAAATATACAGGCGGCGCGCCATTTGGCGCGCCGCCTGTTTTGCCGTGCGGAAACGGAAAAATTTTGGTTGTTTTTACAAAAAACGCCCCGTTGCGGCGCGCCTGTTTCCGATAAACCGCCCCGTGCGCCGTTTCCGATAAGAAAAGCCCTCGGCGCAGAGCCGCTGACACTAAACACCCCGTCGCAGCGCCGTCCCCCGAAACAAAAAAGCCCCTCCGCGGCGCGCCGCGGAGGGGCAGAACGTATTTTTTATTAAAGCAGGGGAATGGTGGCGAGATAGATCACGTCTTTTCTGTAAGCCGCGTCGCCTTCCGCGAGCACGAACGCCTTTTTATGCACCGTGCCGCCCGCTTTCTGCACGATCTCTTCCAGCCCTTCGAGGCTGGCGCCCGTGGAAACCACGTCGTCCACGATGCCCACCTTCTTGTCTTTGAGAAGGTCCACGTCGTGTTTGGAAAGGTAGAGTTTCTGAATGTTTCCCGTGGTGATGCTCGATTTGATGGTGATCTCTATGCCGTCCTGCATATAGAGTTTTTTGCTCTTGCGCGCCACCGCGTAAAACGGCATACCGAGTTCGCGCGCGACCACGTGCGTGAGCTGCAGCCCCTTGGATTCCGCCGTAACGAGCACGTCGCAGTCGCCCAGCCGCTTGGCGAGTTCCTTGCCGCAGTGCTCGGTGAGTTCCTGATTGCCGTGCAGGTTGAAAAACGCGATTTTTATCCCGCTCGGCAGGGGAAGCACGGGCAGTTCCGCATTGTATCCGCAAATATCCACTTTGAAAATTTCGTTCGCCATCCTTTTCACCTCTCGCTGAATTTTCTTTACCGTTTCATTTTAGCACATAAAAAAGGGTTTGTAAACACATAACGGGATTTTTGTCCGCATAAATTTATGTATGCCGCCGTCTGGGCGGCGCGTTCTTCGGGGCGCGCCCCGCAAAACGGCGCCGAACGGAGAAAGGCGAATGGATTATCATGCGGAAAGCGCGGCAACCGCGCTGAAAGCGCTCGGCAGCGACGCGGAAAGGGGTCTTGGCGACGCCGCCGCGAAAAAGAGCGCGGAAAAATACGGAAAAAACGTCATCGAACGGAAAAAGGGGAAGGGGCTGTTCGCCCGCATCGGGGAGGCGCTGTGCGAGTCGATGATCCTCATCCTCCTGTTCGGGCTGGCAGTAACCTTCGGCACCAACCTCGGCAGGCTGCTGCGCACGGGCGAGGGGGATTTCGCGGAGTGCATCGGCATCGCGGGGGCGATCGTGCTTTCGGTGGGCATCACGCTCTTCATGGAAGGCAGTTCGCAGAAGGCGTTCGCCGCGCTGGGGAAGATGTACGACAAAATTTCCGTGAAGGCGCTCCGCGGCGGGAAGGTCGTTTACCTGGCGAAGGACGAGATCGTGTGCGGGGATATCCTCCTATTATCCGCGGGGGATAAGGTGCCCGCGGACGGCAGGCTGATCGAGAGCCGCGCGCTGTTTGCGGACGAATCCGCGCTCACGGGGGAAAGCGCCCCTTCCGCAAAGGACGCGGGCGCGCTTCTTGGTGCAAACGCCCCCCTCGCGGAGCGGAAGAATATGCTCTATTCGGGCACATTCGTTTCCGCGGGAGAGGGAAAACTGCTCGTAACCGCCGTGGGCAAAGATACCGAGATGGGCGCCATCGCGGGGGAGCTTTCGATCGCAAAGGACGGCAAAAGCCCGCTCAATCAGAAACTCGCGAAACTCACGAAAACGGTTACCATCATCGGCGGGGTGGCGGCGGCGCTGGTCATCGCGGTGTCCGCGGCGCGGCTGATCGCGGGCGGGAAGGCGAGTTTTGAATCGCTCGCCGACGTGTTCATCACGGGCATCGTTCTGGTGGTGGCGTCCGTGCCCGAAGGGCTGCCCGCCATCGTGGCGGTTTCGCTCGCGCTCAATATGATCCGCCTGGCGCGGGAAAACGTGCTGATCAAAAAACTCATCGCCACCGAAACGGCGGGCGCGGTGAGCGTGATCTGTTCCGACAAGACGGGCACGCTCACGGAAAACCGCATGAGCGTGGTCAAACTGTGTGGTGCGGACGGAAAACCGCCCGCGGGGGAAACGCTCTCCGCCCTGTATGAAAATTTCTGCATCAATTCGACCGCCGACCTCATCCGCGATAAAGAAGGCCTTCGCTACGGCGGGAGCAGCAGCGAGGGGGCGCTGCTCGCCGAATACGAGAAACAAACGGGCGGGCGCTATACCGAACTGCGCAAAGGCGCGCGCGTCCTTTCCCGCCTGCCCTTTTCTTCGGAAAACAAATATATGATGACCTCGTTCGCCCGCGGGGAAAGCGTGCGCACGCTCGCAAAAGGGGCGGCGGAAAAGATCCTTCCCTTCACCGAACTCGGGTACGCGCAGAAACAGAAGATCTTTTCCGAACTGGCGAAATACGAGCGGGAAGGCAAGCGCGTGCTCGCCTTCGCCCATGCCGACGGCGAAGAAAACGAGCAGGGGCCTTTCGTGTTCGACGGGTTCGCCGTCATCGCCGACCCCGTGCGCAAAGAAGCGCTGCAAGCGGTGCGCCGGTGCAAAAAGGCGCATATCGAAGTGAAGATGCTCACGGGGGATAACCTGCTCACCGCCTGCGCCGTCGCGCGGGAACTGGGCATTCTCACGCGCGAGAGCCGCGCGGCGGAGGCCTCCGCCCTCGAGGAGATGGACGACGAAGAACTGCGCGCCGCCCTGAAAAACATCGACGTCATCGCGCGGAGCACGCCCGCGGTAAAACTGCGCGTGGTGAAGGCGCTCAAAGAGAGCGGGGAAGTGGTTGCCGTAACGGGGGACGGCATCAACGACGCGCCCGCCATCCGCCACGCGGACGTGGGCATCGCGATGCGCGTTACGGGCTCGCAGATCACCAAGGAGGCGGCGGACGTCATCTTACTGAACGACAGTTTCGCCACGGTGGTGAAGTCCGTGGCGTTCGGGCGGAACGTCTAT
>CALVZR010000030.1 GCA_944372565.1 uncultured Clostridia bacterium
GCATACGCGGAGGAAAAAGAAGAGGTGTTTTTTCTCTTCCCCCTCGATCAAGACGAACGCATTCTCGGTAGGGTGGAATACCGCGGCAAGCAATCCAGCCTGCTTTTGGACGGAAAGGAACTCACCAAAGAGCTGATCGTGTTCGCGCCGAAAAGCGCCGTCGTAACGCACAACCACCCGAGCGGAAACGAAACACCCACCGCTTCGGACGACGCGGCGACCGCCGCGCTCATCCGCCTTTTATCGCTGCATTCCGTAAAACTTGCGGATCATATCATCGTTTCGGGAAACAAAACATACAGTTATCATTTCAACGGGCGGCTGGAAACGGTTGCCGAAAGACAAGGAGAACGCACATGAAGGAGCAAAAAGTGAGAACGAGATTCGCCCCCAGCCCCACGGGCTATCTGCACATCGGCGGGCTGCGCACCGCGCTTTACGGCTATTTATTCGCCAAAAAGCACGGCGGAGATTTTATCCTGCGCATCGAGGATACCGACTTGCAGCGCTATGTGGAAGGGAGCGTGGAGATCATATACGACACCCTGAAAGACGCCGGCATTTTATACGACGAAGGCCCGGACGTCGGCGGGGATTTCGGCCCCTACGTACAGAGCGAGAGAAGGGACATCTATCATAAATACGCCCAAGAACTCATCCGCCGCGGCGGCGCGTATTACTGCTTTTGCGACAAGGAGCGCATCGAATCTCTGCGCGACGAAAACGGCAACTGCCGTTACGACAAGCACTGTTTGCACCTTTCCGAAAAGGAAATCGAAGAAAAGCTGAAAAGCGGCGTTCCCTACGTCATCCGCCAGAACATTCCCGAAACGGGTACGGGCAGTTATCACGACCTCGTTTACGGAGATATTTCCGTGGATTTCAAGGATATGGAAGACGGCATTTTAATCAAGAGCGACGGCATGCCCACGTATAACTTCGCCAACGTGGTGGACGATCACCTGATGGGTATCACGCACGTCATCCGCGGCAGCGAATACCTCTCTTCCACCCCGAAATACAACCTGATGTACGACGCGTTCGGCTGGGAACGCCCCGTATATATCCACCTTCCCCCCATCATGAAGGACGAGCGGCATAAACTTTCCAAGCGCAACGGGGACGCGAGCTATGCGGATTTCGTGGAAAAGGGCTTCGTGAAGGAGGCAATCGTGAACTATATCGCCCTGCTCGGGTGGAGCCCCAAGGAAAACGCGGAGAAGATGACTCTCGCCGAAATGGTGGAGAAATTTTCTCTGGACGGCATTTCCAAATCCCCCTCGATCTTCGATGAAACGAAGATGCGCTGGCTTTCGGGCGAATACATCAAGGAGATGAGCGACGAAGAATTCGTTTCCCGCGGGCTGGAATTTTTCAAAAAGAGCAAGGTTTACGGGAAATACGACCTCAATAAACTCGCCGCCCTTTTGAAAACCAGGGTGGAAACCTTCGGCGAAATCCCCGAAAAGGTGGACTTTTTGGAAGAATTCGGGCCGTACGATCCCGCCCTTTTCACGCACAAGAAGATGAAAACCGATCTCGAGGTGGCGAAAAAGGTGCTGCCCGCCGCGCGAGAACTTCTCGCCTCTTTGCCCTCCTTTGATTTCCAGACGCTGCACGACGAGCTGATGGCGCTCGTCGCCCGCCTCGGCATGAAGAACGGGCAGGTTTTATGGTGCGTGCGCGTGGCGATCAGCGGCAGGGAATCCACGCCGGGCGGCGTGATGGAACTCGCCGAGATCCTCGGCAAAGAGGAAACGCTCCGCCGCATGGATTTTTCCATCGGCATGATCGGCGCGAAATGAAAGGAAAAGACCTCATCGCGAAATTGCAGAAATACGCCGTAGCGGACATCGTGAAGGCGGGCTGCTGCGCGTGCATGTTCGTGCTGCTCGTCATTTTGTGCGCGCAGAGCGGGAGCAGGTGGTATATCTCCCTCGCGCTCGCGCTCACGCTGTTTATCGTTTTCGCGGTAAACTCCTTTTTCGTGAAAAAAATCGTGGTGAAAACGGTGTTTTACGCGGCGGAATACGTGCTGATGCTCGTATATTCGCTCATCTTTTCCATGCCGTTTTTCTCCACGCTGTATTCTTTGGTGCTGGTGGATTTCTACCTCAACAACTCTTTGAAATCCAACTGCATTTTCGGCGGGTTTTCGTATATCGCCTATTCGGTGAGCATCGTCGCGCGCGACTATCTCATTTCCCTCGCCCCCGAAGGCGCCGCGTTCGATTTCGCCGCGTCGTTCGCGACGGTGGTGAACGAATTCATCATCTTTCTGCTCGTGTTCACCATCGCCAATATGCTCAATATGATCGTCAAAAAGACGGCGGAGGCGGAAAAGAATTTACAGGAAGTGGTGGCGCGGGAAAAGAAATTGCAGGAGGCGAACGAATACCTCAAAGAGGCGGCGAAGCTGGAAGAGCGCAACCGCATCGCCAAGCAGATCCACGACACCACGGGGCACTCGATCACCACCATCATCATGCAGACCGAGGCGGCCAAACTGGAATTCGACAAAGACCCCGCCGCCGCGAAGCGGAAGATCGTTTCCGCCAATTTACAGGCGGTGAGCGCGCTCGAAGAACTGCGCAAATCCGTGCGCGTGCTCGGCGGGGAATATACCCCGTTCAACCTCGCGGCGTCTTTGGAAAAAACCATCAACGAAACGACCGAGGGCACGGACATCAACATCCGCGCGAAATACCCGGACGAGATAGACGTGGACGAGGAAGCGGCGTTTTTTATCTATTCATCTCTGAAAGAGGGGCTGAACAACGGCATCCGCCACGGCAATTCCACGGCGTTTTTGTTTGAACTGAAAATCGCGGACGGCAAGGTGAAATTCTTGCTTTCGGACAACGGCACGGGCGCGAAGGAACTCAAAGAGGGATACGGACTGCGCACTATGCGCGAGGGCGCCGAGCGCCTGGGCGGAAAGGCGGAATTTACGAGCGAGGAGGGCGAAGGCACGGAAATCCGCATCACCCTCCCCGCGCATATCCAAAAAGGAGAAAAGGATGATTAAGGTATTGATCGCGGACGATCAGAAAATTCTGGCGGAAGGCATCAAAACGGTGCTGGAAACGAGCGAGGAAATCAAAGTTACGGGTATTGCCGCGGACGGCGAAGAGGCGCTCAAAATGATGGAAAAAGAGCTGCCGGACGTGGCTCTTTTGGATATCCGTATGCCCAATATGAACGGCGTGGTGGCAACGCGGGAGATCAAAAAGCTCTATCCGCAGGTGAAGGTGCTCATTTTAACGACCTTCGACGACAGCGATTATATTTTAGACGCCATCAATTTCGGCGCGAGCGGCTATCTGCTCAAAGACATCAACGCCTCCGCCCTTATCGACGCCGTGCTCAACGCCTGCCGCGGCGAACTCATCCTGCCCACCAACATCGCCAAAAAGATCACGGAGGCGGCGAAGATGGTTACCGCGGGAAAGGAGATCAAACTCAAAAAGGCGTTTCAGCTTTCGGACAGGGAAACGGAAATCGCCATGATGGTTTCGGAAAACTTCAACAACCGCCAGATCGCCTCCGCGCTGGAAATCGGCGAAGGCACGGTGCGGAACTACATCAGCGGCATTTATATCAAGCTGGGCGCGGCGAACCGCGCGCAGGCCATTTCCATTATGGAAAACGCCGTGAAAGGCGACTGATCTTTTCGCCGCGGACGGCGGCAGGAGCGAAAAAAACGAAAAAACGGGCGGCGCGGAAATGGTTCCGCGCCGCCCGTTTATGTTTTTGCCGCGTTCACGCCGTTCCGCCCGTGATGTAATCGAGCGGATTGACCGAGCCGAACAGAATGCCGAACACGTTGATGTTCATAATGCCCGCGGCGATCGCCGAGGAAGAAAGCAGGTTCTTGAAGCCGTCCAGAAATCCGAAAGGCAGGATGCCGACGACGGAAAGGATGATATACACCGTGAGAAAGCCCTGCACCGCGCCGAGCAGAAAACCGAGCAGGCGGTTGACCGGGCCGAGCAGCGGGATTTTGTTCGCGTTTTTGAAAAGCCGCGAGAGCAGGAAAAAGAGAATGCGCAAAAGAATATACGTTACGATAAATCCGATTGCGGCGGCGATATAATAGGCGAACGCGGGCGCGAGCACTTCGAGCACGGTCGTTTCGGGCGCTACGGAGCTGTCTGCGGCGAGTTTCAGGAGGAGGTTGACGACGAACCGCGGCAGGGCGGCGCCGCCCGCGGCGCCCTCGTTAAAGGCGGAAACGGGCAGATTCATCAGCTCTTCCCCGAAAACGCCCGGAAGGGACGAGGAAAGGGAGGCGCTCAGCGAATCGGTGAGCGAAAAGAGGTTGTTCATGAGGTCGGCGCACTTCCCGCACAGCACGAAGGCGAGCACGAGGCTGACGATGCCCGCGAGAAAGCGCACGATCATGGAGGCGAATCCCTTGATGAGCCCGAACACGGCGAACACGAGCATGATCGCCACGATCACGAGATCGATCACGGTATTGGACGAAAGGAGATTGAAAAACATAATTCACCTTGTTTTTTTGATTGCCCGCGCCGCGGCGGTAAGTTTTGCCTGCGGCTCTTTTTTAAATATTACCACAAAAAAATTTTTAATACAAGGGTTTTTTCCGTATAAAACGCGCGAAAGCGGGCAATCATTTACGGCGAGGGAAGAAACCGACATGAAAACATACACGTTCAACGTATTCAACAACTACGCCGCGGAAGGCGTGTGCCGCGCGCTCAAAGACTATAACCGCGAAAACGCCGCCCCCATCGTCGTGTGCGTGGGGAGCGATCTCGTGGTGGGCGACAGCCTCGGCCCGCTGGTGGGAACCTTTCTCCGCCAGAAAAACGCGGGGGCGTATATTTACGGCACGCTCAATCAGCCCATCACTTCCAAAGAAGTGGAATACGTGAAGCGGTATTTAAAGCAGCTGCACCCGAAATCGATGATCATCGCCGTGGACGCGGCGGTGGGCGAAACGGACGACGTGGGGCTGATCAAAACCGCGGACAAAGGGCTGAAACCCGGCCTCGGCGTGGATAAAAATTTAAGCGAGATCGGAGACGTGAGCATCGTGGGCGTGGTGGCGGTGAAGTCCTATAAAAACTATCGGCTGTTCAACCTGACGCGATTGAGCCTCATTTACCGTATGGCGGAGGCGATTTCGCAGGGAATCGCAGATTACGCGGCGTTTTACCGGGAAGAGAACGCGCCGCGGCAGAATGCAATTTAGCCTCATCATATTCCCCCTTTTATCATATCGAAGGAGCGCCGCGGGCGAAAGCCCGCGGCGCTCTGCATTTCGGTTATTTTGTTCTTATTTTATAAAGTTCGCATATCAGCGAAAAATATCTTGCCATCAATTCTTCTCCTTTTCCGCAATAATTACTGTCTGAAAAAATACAGGGAATAATATAGAGGGGAATCGCCCATTTCAGATATTTTTTATTTAAGTAATATCTGTCGTTTTTGGGGACGGCAAGACGAGCAAATTCAAACTCTTCCAAAAGCAAATTACAGGTTTTAAGACCATTGTCTTGCAAAAAATAATCTATTTCGTATTCGTGTAAATTTTCGTTGAAAATTTCCCAAAAAAATTTAATTTGTTTATCCGAAGGATATCCCGACATTTCTTGATAGACTTTATTCAAGGTTTCTTCGACCCTGTCCGATGTTTTTTTACTAACGCGGCGTAAACTCATCAAAACCAATACGATGCAAATCAAATTTGTTTTTGTAACGGAATCAATCTTTATATCTTTTCCCTCGGAAAAAATATAATTGCAGGAAAGGAAAAAGGTCAGTTCAAAATACCAAAATTCAATAGCATTTTGCTGCATATCGTTTTCTGAAAGCAATATTTCAATTTTTTCGAAATAACACTTGAAAACCTCGTTTTTTGCATTTATATAATCCCTCTCCTCTTTATTCGGCACGGGGAGAGCCAGTTCCTCATATGTATATGCTTTTTTGTATCCATTTAAAAGATAATCTAAAAAGATACATTTTTCGATTTCATTTAAGATGTTTTTCATAAAATAAGTATAACAAGATAAAATGCTTGTGTCAATGATTTTGCCCAATATAATTGCCAATCTGTCCATTATATTGAGTATGCATAGTGTCAAATTTTTTGTTAGATAATATAATGATATGGAAATTTTAGCAAAACGAATTAAAGAATTGAGATTAGAACGTAATTTGTCGCAAAGGGCGCTTGCTCAAAAATTAGGTGTAAGCAAATCTATTATTTCTTATTGGGAAAGCGATAAAGTGGCGATAACTGACGTAAACATTCTTAAATTGTCAGATTTTTTCGATGTTTCTTGTGATTACCTGTTGGGAAAAACGGATTTTTAATTAAGTTTTTATATTTAGAGCGCCGCGGGCTGTTGCCCGCGGCGCTCTGCCGTTCAAACCTCTTTCCTACAGATTTCCCTTTGGCAGTGAAGATAGCGCGAAAGCGTTTGCTGCGGAATGCCGATCTCCCTTGCGATTTCTAAAACCGATCTGTCCCCGATCAGCATTTTGAGGTTTTCGGAAAAAACTTCCATAAATCTGCTCGCCATTTCGCCCCCTACGCGCGGAAATAATAATACGTTTCATCCTCGCCGGCTTTTTTGAACCCCGCCGCGGTGAGCGCCGCTTTCGAGGGCGCGTTCTGTTTGAAACATTTCGCCTTCACCGCCGTTGCGCCGAGCACGTTTTTCGCATACGAGATCATCGTTTTGAGCGCCGCCGTGGCGTAGCCCTTTCCCTGTTCGGCGCGCGCGACGCGTATGCCGAGTTCCACGCCGCCGTGATAATCGAATCCGTGGAACACCGCCTCCCCCACGAGTCTGCCGTCCTTGCGCACGGCGAGGGAATATTCCTCGCATTTTTCTTTCAGCGACTGCTGAAACCCGAAAAAATAATCGGGCGTGGGGGGACTTTCGCCTAAGTCTTCCCGATAATCGTATCCCCAGTAGGCGTTGTTTTCCTCATCCGTATAGAGTTCGTAAAAAGCCTGCTTGTCCTCCGCGGTGAGGTCGCTTAAAACCACGCCCTCCCCCACTAAAATGACGGGCGGGCGGATTTTCTTGAACAGGCAGTTCACGATGAGATAATTTTTGTTTTTGATGAGAATAGGGTGATACTGCATTTTGGAAGTGCGCAGCCCCTCGTCGCCCGAATCGTCCTCACGGTTGATAAATTTCACGCCG
The DNA here is from genome assembly GCA_944372565.1 of uncultured Clostridia bacterium. Taxonomy (GTDB): domain Bacteria; phylum Bacillota; class Clostridia; order Christensenellales; family Borkfalkiaceae; genus UMGS775. Next base: position 7,191 of record CALVZR010000030.1, read on the forward strand.
TCGGTCGCGAAATGCTTTGCAAATTCCGAAAGCATCACCTGATATGCGCCGGGATAGCCGGGCAGACCCTTTTCGATATGTTCGATCACGGTATCGCCCACGCGCTCACCCACGGCAATGGCTACGATCTTTCCGCCCGTACCGATAAACCCGCCGAAACAGCGGTAGGCGAACATATTTTTGATCAGGCGGAAGCAGTTTTCGTATTCTTTCTTCGCGGAGGCGGAAAAGTCCCGCCCTTCCCCGAATTCCCGCAGAAACGCGAGCACGTTCTGCACATTTTCGGGCGTGATCTCGTGAAATTCGTAACTGCCGAAGGTTTTTAAAAACTTGTTGATATGGTTTCTCTGCCCCGCGAACTTCTTGCCGCGGAAGGTTTTCATATCCTCCGCCGCGTAGATATAATCGCTCCAACGGCGGTCGGAAGTTACGCACACGTTTTCAAAGCGGTTGCAGAGTTTTGCCGCCGTGGCGTCGTCCAGACAGGCGAAACGCAGCCCCTTGCGGTTGGCGGAATCCTTTTCGATAAAGGCGAGCGCCGCCTCCTCGTTTTTGCCGATGGGGTAAAAATAGGCGAAAGGCGCGTCGTCGTAGCCGCCGCCGAGCACAAGGGTATCTTCCACCACGGTGTAAAAAAATTCGTAGCTTTGCTGCCACATGAAAAGAAAGCCGAGGGAAAAATCCGCAAAGCCGCTCTTCGATTGCAGAATGTAGTCCTGAATTTCCAGGGGATCGTTTAATCTTTTCAGTTCGTTCGACATAAAATGTTTTCCTTCGTTAAAATCCGCCGCGAAACGCCGCCGCGGGCGCGGTAAAATAAATGCGTTATGGAATTTCCCGAAATCCTGCGCGCGCTCCGCCTGCAAAGCGGGTTTACGCAGAAACAGCTGGGCGAAAAGCTCGAACTCAAAATTTCCACGGTGTGCGACTGGGAAAAACGCCGCTCCGAACCCAACCTCCGCCAGCTGAAAACGCTGGGAAAAATCTTCGGCGTGAGCGTGGATTTTCTGCTCGGCTGCGCGGACGAATGCTGAGCGTTTTTGTCATTTCCGTTCACCGCCGCGCAGACCGCCCGCCCGCGCGGGCGTACAAAAAGCACGCATAAACGGGCGTGCTTTTCTGTTTTAAACGGAAGTTATTCGCTCTTTTTGTCCGTTTCGTCCTTCGCGAGCACTTCTTTGAGGCTGGCGAAAAGGCCGGATACGTTCTGAATATCGCTCGGCACGATGAGTTTGGTGCTCTTGCCGTTTGCAACCGATTTGAGCGCCTCGTAGCCCTGCAATGTGAGATACGCCGCGTTGGGGTTGGCGTCGTTGATCATCTTGATGGCGGTCGCCGTGCCCTCCGCCTCCGCGATGACGGCGGCTTTCTTGGCCTCCGCGCGCAGGATGAGCGCTTCCTTTTCGCCTTCCGCAACGAGGATGTTGGAGCGCTTTTCGCCCTCGGCTTTCAAAATGGCCTCCCTCCGTTCGCGTTCGGCGCGCATCTGCTTTTCCATTGCGTTCTGTATGTCCTTGGGCGGCAGAATGTTTTTCAGTTCCACGCGGTTGATCTTGATGCCCCACGGGTCGGTCGCCTCGTCTAAAATGAGGCGCATTTTGGAGTTGACGGTATCGCGCGAAGTGAGCGTGCCGTCGAGTTCCAGCTCGCCGACGAGGTTCCGAAGGGTTGTCGCCGTGAGGTTTTCGATGGCGCGGATGGGATCTTCCACGCCGTAGGTGAACAGTTTCGCGTCCGTCACCTGAAAATACACCACGGTATCGATCTGCATGGTCACGTTATCCTTGGTGATCACGGGCTGCGGGGCGAAATCCGCCACGCGCTCTTTGAGCGAAATGGGCTTGCTCGCCCGCTCGAAGAAGGGCAGCACGAAGTGAATGCCCGTATCGAGGATCTTGCGGAATTTGCCCAGCCGCTCCACGATGACCGCGGTGGACTGCCGCACGATGCGGATGGACGCGATGATGACGATGAACACCACCGCCGTAAGCACGATGAGGATGATTTCCAGAGGTCCCATAAAATTCTCCTTTCTTTGAATAAAACTTCTTTAATTTTTATCGGTTTTCTCCACGATCAGGCGGTTTCCGCTGATCGCGACCACGCGGACCACTTCCCCCGCCTTGATTTCGGCGCCGTTTTCCGAGGACGCCGTCCACACGACGTCGTTCACCTTCACGCTCCCCGCCGATTCAAAGGAAATGGGGGAAAGCAGAACGAATTCCCTGCCGATGAGCGCGTCTGCATTGGTGCTTTGCTTTTCCCTGCCGATGAGCTTTACGAACGGGCGGCGGCAGGTGGCGAGCAGCAGAACGGAAAGCACGATGAACGCGACGAGCTGCCAGATCAGCTGTACGTCGAACAAAGCGAGGATCATGGCGACGAGTCCGCCGAAAATGAACCACACCGAAACGAGATCCGCCGTGACGAATTCGATGATGATGCTGAGCGCGACAACGCCCAGCCAGATATATACCCAGGTCATGGATTTTCTCCTTTTTCCCGCGCGGGCGGGTTTGTAAAATACCGCAAACGCAGCCGTGAAAGCGCGCCCGCAGGGGCGGGGCGTTTCGGGTCCGTTTCCTTATTATATGCAAAAACGGCAAAAAGGCATACCTTTTTCAGCCGTGATTTTTCAGATGACCGCTCTGCCGCCCAAAAGGCCGATCGCGCGGAAGGCGTAAGATACGGGCGCGCCGCCGATCGAAACCGTAACGACTGAATAACAGGCGTTCTTCCCGCGCGCGGACACGGCGGAATAGGTTTCCGCGTCGAGCGCGGCGGAGGAAAATACCGAAAAGCGGAAGGCAGTGCTCCGCAGCGTGTAGGCGCCGTTCACCCCCTGAACGAGGTAAAACGCCCCGTCGCCCGACGCGGAGAAGGAAACGAGCGTTTCCGTTCCGTACGTCCCCGAAGAGGGGTAAAAGGTCTTTAACACGTCCGTTTCCCCGTCCGAAGTGCGGATGTACAGGGCGTCTCTGCCCGCGCCGAGAAAAGTTTCCCCCGTTTGCAGGCGGTAGATCGCCTCCCCCTCCGCGGTAAACGCCGTGCTGCCGGAAAGCAGGATGCCCTGTCCCGCGTAATCGACGGAATTTAAGGGATATTCGCCCAGCCGTTTTCCGTCCGAATCGTAAACGCGCAGCGCTCCTCCGCCGCCGAGCAAAACGAAATCTCCGTCGAAGAGGATTTCGCTCGCGCCGGGGAGCAGTTCCTGCAAATTGACGTGAATTTGCAGATTTTCCTTATACGCCTGAATTTCGGTCTGCGCGTTCAGCCGCCTGTTTTCCACGGGATAGCCCGACAAGATGACGTAAGAACGGGAATACGGCGGATAAATCGCGCTCTCCACGAGCAGGGGAAGATCGTAGGATTTCGTCCGCCCCGTGGCGAAATCGTACGACATGGTAACGAGTTTCACCCGCTGTACGCCGCCGGAGGACGGCGCGGAAAAGGTGTAATCGCCGTCCGTCTGCCCCACGGGCACGGCATACTGCGCGAAAACCTTGTTGTTCAGCTGCCAGAAAACGGGATCCTCCGCCGATTGCGGAAAGGAAAACAGTACGGAAAAATCCACCGTCGTTTTATAATTCCCGTCGAGATCGAAAGCGGAATAAGCGGTTTCGCTCTCTTTTCTCAAATAGTAAGCGGAAAGTTCGGCGGCTACGGCGGAGGCGGCGAGCGCGGGGCGGAGGGAATCTTCCTCGCACACCGCGGTGCCCTCGGCGTTCACGTACAGCCGCCGCCCGTCTCCGAGGCGGAACACGCCGGAACCGTCCTCTGCGATCTCCGTGCCCGCGGGCACGCTGGCGGCGATGCCGCCCCGCCCGTAAAAGGAGATCTCCCCGCCGTTTTCCGCACGGTAAAGCCCGTCGGACAGTTTTTCAAACGCCGTTTCCGAAGTATAAAAGCGGTTGGTGGGCAGACTGTACAGCGCAAAGCCTTCGCCGTTTTGCGCAGAGATCATACCGAAAGCGTCCACCCCCGTCACGGTATATCCGCTCAGCCTGTCGAGCAGGGAGGAAGAGAGAAGAACTTCCGTTCTTTCGCCGTCATAAAGTTTTTTCGCGTTCGCGCACGCCGCCGCGCTGAAAGCGACGCATGCCGCCAGAGCGGCGCATACGAGCGAACGGATAAAGTGTCTGCGGGTCATTTTCTCCCTCCTTTCGGGGCGCAAACGCCCCTTCCCCCACGGTTTCTATTATACTTCATCCCGCCCGCATTTGTCAACGGAGAGAGAAGGGATTTCCGGGGAGAAGGGGCGCCGAAAGCGTTTCCCGATGAAAAAAATCGTTTAATCCGCGTTGTCGGGCGTATCGTCCTGCGGTTTTTCGGGGGCGCGCTGCGCGCGGCCGAGCGCAAATCCTACGATGACCGCCGCCAGCGCGAGCAGGCTGAGCACGAGCACAGCCACGGGCATCGCGCCGAGTTTTGCGAGGATTTCTGTGCCGTTTTCCACGCCGATATCGAGCAGCTTGTTTTTGATCAGCACCGCAACGACGAGGAACATAACGGCGAACGCCGCGGAGAAAATGCCGAACAGCAGCGTTTCCCCGGAGGACTTTTCATCGCTGAACATTTCGCGGAGCAGGAAATAGATAGTGAGCAGAATACACGCCGCCAGCAGGGCGAACGTAAAATATTCCACAACGCTGAGCGTGGAAAGCCGCGAGAGGTTGGCGGGAAGCTCGCCGCTGTAGAGCCCGATCATGAACAGGAACCCGCTCAGCATGGAAACGAGGGACGTTTTCGCCGCCGTCTGCCCTGCCCCGAGGGTGAAGAAATTTGCGGAAAGCACGCCCGCCGCCACCGCGAGGAGCAGCGCCCCGATCGCGAACGGGACGATCTTTTTCAGCCGGTTGGCAACGGCTTTTCCGTTCAGCAGGCATTCGAGGACGATCGCCCCCGCCAAAAATACCGCCACGAGCACGATTTCCGCCACGCCCGCGCCGTTCAGCCCGAAACTGATTTGAGCGGACGTATCGCCCGTTGCCTCTGTCGCGCCCATGAGCGCGAGGGGAACGGTAACTGCCGCAAGCGTGCTCACGACGGGCGGAACGAGATATTTTGCCAGGGGAACGTCCGTTCTGCCGATCCCCGTGGAAAATTTCACGACGGCGAGGATGCCGTAGGTCAGACAGACGACGATGTTCGCGCCCAGCGCGACGGCGATGAGGATATAGGGCATATAAAGCGAGAAATACGCTTCAAAATAGATGAGAACTTCCACATCGGGCGAGGCCGAGGACAGCGCGTCGAAAACCATGCGGATATCTTTCCATACGGAAAAGAGGAAATAATATACGTTTTCCGTTTCTACCGGCACGGTTTCACCGCCCGATTTGAGCGTCTGCGTAAAACCTAAACACAGCGAAAAGACGAGCATACAGAAAATGGCGGAAAATACGAGCGAGGACTGCACGAGCCGGATCACCCTTTTCGCCGTTTTCCCGGGCAGGGCTTTCGCCGCCGCTTTCGGCGCGGCTGCCGCATGCGTTGCCGCCGTTTCCGCCGCGCGCGCTCCCGCGCCGCACTTGGGGCAGAAATTGCCCTCGAACACCGCGCCGCAGGTTTTGCACACCGTTTTGCCGTCTAACCGCGTGCCGCAGAAATTACAATAGGCGTTCGTTTCGTCGTTGAGTTTCCCGCACGACGGACAGGGCGCCTTTCCGTCCAGCCGTGTTCCGCACTGCGCGCAGAACACGGCTTCATCGGGGTTAATAGCCCCGCATTTCTTGCATTCCATAACTTTACTCCTTTCTTTATTTTCTCCGACGGAGAAATTTTTATAAATCGCCCGCCCCCGGCGGGGAGAGCGGATTTCCGAGGTTACTATACTTCCGCTTTCGTTTCATTCTCCACGGGAGCGTCCGCCTTTTTTCCGAGGACCGCGCCCACGATCGCCGCCGCAAAGGCGAGCGCGATCAGAACGACGGTCGTAACGGCGCCGAGCCCGTAAGGGGTGCCGTACATAACTTTTTCGGTATAGAGCGAGCAAAATACCAGATAACCGACCGCCATGGCGAGCGACAGCGCGCCGAGCGCGATGCCGCTGCGCCTCTTCTTTTCCGAAAAGATCTTTTTGAGAAGATAAAGAAGGAACAGCGAGGCGAACACCGCGAACAGGATGAGGAAAAGCCATGCCAAATATGCCAGAGGGCTGAACTCGGTAAAAGGGGCGAAATCAGTTAGGCTCATCAACTGCCTGACGAGATACGTTCCCGCGGAATAATAGTCTATCAAAGGACTGACCGTGTGCGTGAAAAACGGTGAAACGAGCGAGCCGATAGCGGCAACGGACAAAACGGCGGCAATGCCGCACGGAATGATCTTCCATAAACGGCGCAGCAGATTCTTTTCGAGGAAAAAAGACAGAACGATAACCGCCGCTGCCAGACAGCTCACGAGCACGATTTCCGCGATCGTGGCGCCGTTTACGGAAACGGCCGGTCCGAAAAACGAATCCTTGCGCGCAGAATACACGCAGTAATGCGAGCTTAAAAAAGCCAGGGTTGCAAAAGAGGAAACGGCGGGCGGGATGAAGTATTTGGAAAAAGCCACTTCGCGCCTGCCGATATTTTTTGCGAAACTGATGGTCGCGAGGATGAAAAATACCGTGCACACCGCGAGGTTGAAAGCGGTTGCGGCAGCAGAAAAAATCGCATTGAAATATGATGCGGCGGAGGGAACGTCGATAAACGCGTCATCATAACGCGACGACAGAATTTTCCAGACGTCGAAGAGGAAATATTTGAACGAGGTGAAATTTTCGGAAAATTCGTTGTAAGACTGTGAAAATCCCGTGAAAAAACAGAAAACGAAGAGCAGGGCGATCGCGGCGTACATCAAAGAGATCTGCACGATGCGCAGATATTTTTTTGACGAAAGAAGTTGACCTTCCGCCCTCCCCGTTTGCGGTGCGCGGAACGCGGCGTTTTTGCCCGCGCCGCATTTGGGACAGAAATTGCCCTCGAACACCGCGCCGCAGGTTTTGCACACCGTTTTGCCGTCTAACCGCGAGCCGCAGAAATTACAATAGGCGTTCGTTTCGTCGTTGAGCCTGCCGCAAGACGGACAGGCGGTCTTGCCGTCCAGCCGCGCACCGCACTTCGCGCAGAATACGGCTTCATCGGGATTATTGGCCCCGCATTTTTTGCACTCCATATAAGCCTCCTCTTTTATATATTCTCCGATTCTCCGCAACAAGCCGCGCCGTTTTGCAGAGCAAAAAACGGCTCTTCCCCCCGCGATCTCCCAAACGGACGCGTTTTGCCCGTACGGTATTAATATAAGTATATCACCGATTATTTATAATGTCAATAACGGAAAAGAAATTTTCTGCCCCATCGCCCGCCCCGTTTTGCCTTGGGCGAAACGGGCGGTGAAGAAATGCGCGCAAAAAACCGTAACGCGCGCAAAACACGGCGAAGGCGGCAAATACGGCGGGCAAAACGGGCGGAACGCAAAACGGCGCCGCGCTGTGCCGCGCGGCGCCGTTTTTATCCTTCGTTTCAGAATTTGATATCCGCCTTTTCCGCATATTCGATGATGGCGGCGAGGCGGTCGAGGTCGTCCCTCGTGTAATAATCGATATAGATCCTGCCCTTGTTGTCGTTCCCGATGGCGTTTACCTTGGTGCCGAGCACCCGCTGCATGTTCGCGATGAGCTCTTTGAGTTCCAAAGAAAGTTCGGTTTTCTTTTTCTTCTTGGCTTCGGGCGGGGCGAAATAATCCTTCACCTGCTGTTCGGCTTCGCGCACGGAACAGCCGTCCTTCACGAAGCGGTTTGCCATTTTGATCTGATCTTCCGCGGGAACGGTTACGATGGCGCGCGCGTGCCCCGAAGAGAGCGCCCCCGTTTCCACCAGGCGGATGACCTCGGGCGAAAGCTGCAGCAGGCGGAGCGTGTTGGTGATGGCGGGGCGGGATTTGCCGATGCGGTCGGCAAGTTCGTCCTGCGTCATTCCGTAATCTTCCATGAGGGCGCGCATCGCCGTGGCGGCCTCGATGGGGTTGAGGTCCTCCCTCTGCAGGTTTTCGATAAGGGAAATTTCCTTGATCTGCCGCTCGGTGTAGTTCTTTACGATAACGGGCACGGTTTTGATGCCCGCGAGCTTGCTCGCGCGGTATCTGCGCTCGCCCGCGATGATCATATAGCCTTTCGGCTCCTTGTTCACGATGAGCGGCATGATCACGCCGTGGCGGCGGATGGACTGCGCGAGTTCTTCCAAAGCGCCCTCATCGAACGCCTTTCTCGGCTGATCGGGGTTGGGGTAAACCGAATCGATATCGACTTCGGTTACGCCGCCCTTGCCCTTTTCTTCCTCTTTGGGCGCAGGTTCGTCGAAAAGCAGGCTTTTGCCGTAATCTTCTTCGGTTTCCGCAAACAAGGCGGAAAGGCCTTTGCCCAGTACTCTGTTGTTCTTCATGATCTAACCCCTCCTGAAGTTTGTTGCAGGTAGGCGTCGGTAAGCGCGTCGTACGCCCTGGCGCCCGCGCACTTCGGATCGTGCAGCAGAATGGGAACGCCGTGGCTGGGCGCTTCCGCAAGCCGCACGTTGCGCGGGATCACGGTGTCGAACACGCGTTTTCCGAAAAATTTCTTGATCTCCGCGGCGATCTGGCGGGAGATGACGGCGCGGTTGTCGCTCATCGTTAAAATCACGCCTTCCACTTTCAGCTTGTCGTTGAGATGTTTCACGACCAGGCGGATGGTGTTCATCAGCTGGCTCAGCCCCTCCATCGCGTAATATTCGCTCTGGATGGGGATGATCACGGTGTCCGCCGCGGCGAGCGCGTTGATGGTGAGCAGCCCCAAAGACGGCGGGCAGTCTATCGTTATGTAATCGTAAAACTCCCGCACGTCGTCGAGCATCTTGCGGAGCACGCGTTCGCGGTCCTGCATGTAAACGAGCTCGACTTCCGCCCCCGCGAGGTCTATGTTTGAGGGCAAAATATCTAAATTGGAAATGGCGGTTTTGAGCGCGATGCCCGGCACGGGCGTTTCGTCGATCAGGGTGTTGTAAACCGAATTTTTCACTTCCGATTTCGCAAACCCCAGCCCCGAAGTCGCATTGCCCTGCGGGTCGAGATCGACGAGCAGCACCTTCTTACCCTTATGCGCCAGATAGGCAGACATATTCACGCACGTCGTCGTTTTGCCCACGCCGCCCTTCTGATTGGAAAACGCGATCACTTTACCCATTTCGTCCACTCCCCGGGCGGTTTATTCGTCCTTCTTTTCCGTATCGCCGCCCTCTTCGGCGTTGCTTTCCGTTTCGGCTTGTTCTTTTTTTATTTCTTCCGCAGGCTCGTTTGCTTCGTCTTCGCCTTTGGGTTCTTCCACGATGATCTTCTTGCCGCGGGCAAAGGGGTTTTCCTGCAGCGTCTTTTCGTTTTCGTCCATAAACTTCTCGATCTCCTCGATGGACTTGCCTTCCATGAGCATATCCACTTCTTCGGAGAAGATGGTTTCGCGCTCCACGAGCAGCCGCGCCATTTTATCGAGAAGTTCTCTGTTTTCGGAAAGGAGCTTGCGCGCCTTTTCCAAGGACTGCATCACGATCTTGTTCACTTCCTCGTCGATGACGCCCGCCGTTTCTTCGCTGTAACTGACGTGCGACGCCATATCCCTGCCGATGAACACTTCCTGGTCGCTCCCGTAGGAGATCGGCCCCACGCGGTCGCTCATCCCCCATTCGGTAACCATGAGCCGCGCCCGTTTGGTAACCGCCTTGATGTCCCCCGAGGCGCCCGCGGAGATGTCCTTGATGACCAGCTCTTCCGCCACCCTGCCGCCGAGCGTCATCACGATATCGTCCATGAGCTTGGCTTTGGTGAGGTGGTTGTCGTCGGTATCGGGAAGAGTCATCGTATAGCCCGCCGCCTGTCCGCGCGGGATGATGGAAACTTCGTGCACGGGGTCGCAGTGCGGCAGCAGACGCGCTAAAATAGCGTGCCCCGATTCGTGGTAGGCGGTGATGCGCTTATCCGTTTCGGTGATGAGCCTGCTCTTCTTCTGCGGCCCGAGCAATACTTTGTTGATGCCTTCGTACAGGTCTTTGTTGTTGATGACCTTCCTGTTCGCGCGCGCCGCTAAAATAGCGGCTTCGTTCAGGAGGTTTTCGAGATCCGCGCCCGAAAAACCGCTCGTCATGCGCGCCACGGTCTTGAAGTTGACGTCCGGCGCCATGGGCTTGTTGCGCGCGTGCACTTTTAAAATGGCTTCCCTGCCCTTCACGTCGGGCACGTTCACGTAGATCTGCCTGTCGAACCTGCCGGGGCGGAGCAGGGCGGGATCGAGAATGTCGGCGCGGTTGGTGACCGCCATCACGATGATGCCCTCGTTGGTTTCAAAGCCGTCCATCTGCACGAGCAGCTGGTTGAGCGTCTGTTCGCGCTCGTCGTGCCCGCCGCCGAGGCCCGTGCCTCTCTGGCGGCCGACGGCGTCGATCTCGTCGATGAATACGATACACGGCTGGCTCTTCTTGGCGGCGTCGAACAGATCGCGCACGCGGGAAGCGCCCACGCCGACGAACATTTCCACGAAGTCCGAACCGCTGATGGAGAAGAACGGCACGCCCGCCTCCCCCGCGACCGCCTTCGCGAACAGCGTTTTACCCGTTCCCGGAGGCCCCACGAGCAGAACGCCCTGGGGGATGCGCGCGCCGAGTTCGGAGAATTTTCTCGGATTTTTCAAAAACTCCACGACTTCCGCGAGTTCTTCCTTTTCCTCTTCCGCGCCCGCCACGTCGGTGAAGCGCACTTTTAAGTTATGCGTCTGCCGCGCGTTGGTTTTGGCGAAGTTCATCGCGCTCTTCGTGCCGCCCCCCATCGAACGCATGATGAAGATGAACGCCACCACCATGAGCACCACCATGATGACGTAGGGGATGATGGACGACCAGATGGAACCCGCGTTGGGGTCGGTGGCGTCGTACACGATCTGCGCGTCTGCCTCGGCGTTTGCGTTGATGGCGGAAAGCGCCATGCGGTAATCGTCCACCATGGAAGAGGTGGTCACGTGCGTGTAATAGGTGCGGGAAACGGGAGAAGACGTCGTTCCGTTGCTGTTCTGCACCTGATAGCGCACCAGAATATAGATGCTGTAATTATCGAACTGCACCTGCACGATCTTGGGATTGACGATCACGCGGTTGGAAAGGTTTCCGTCCGCGTCGATGATCGCCTGCGCGTTCTCCTGCCCCGAAACGGACATTTTAACTTCCTCGGTGTTCTCGTCCGTCGTGTAGGAAAGGCCGATGGCCTCCTCGAACACGTCGTTCGTGATGTAGCTCCTGCCCTGGCAGGAACTCGTAAAGGAAAATACGGCGATCAGCGCGATGATGACCACCAGAACGCCGATCAGAATGCCTGTGTTTGATTTTTTCAAAAAGCCCTCCCCGGAAGTACGGCGCGCCGCGCTTCCGCTTTGTATGTCTTGCAGGCAGCGTTTACCTACATTATTTTGTCATTATAAATCGTTATGATTGAAATAAACTTGAAACGCCCCCGCGCGCGCCCGCTGCTCGCATTTTCGGGCAAAAAAACGCGTTTCATTGTAGTAGTTTACGCGGAATTCCGCGCGTTCATACGCGCCCGCGCAAAAACAATGGATTTCTATACGGTTGTATTATAACACGCTTTTTGACAAATGACAATGATTTTTCGGTAAATTTATATTGAAAAGCCGCCGCCCGCCCGCAAAAATTGCGCATTTGCCCGCGCCGCGCGCGAAAAAAACGCCCCCTTTGTCCCGTACGGGGACAAAGGGGGCGGAAAGATTTTCCGTTTTTTCGGGCGGCTATTCAAAAAGCAGCCACACCGCTTCGCCGGGTTTCAGATCGAAGCAAAGCGAGCCGTTTTCGGCGGAAAGGAGGAGTTCCTCCCCGTCGATAAGCGCGCGGTAAACCTCCTTTTTTTCTCTGAGCCGCACGCTAAAGCGGTTCACGTATTTTTCAAAGGGATCGCGCACGTTGAGGAACATAAAGGCTTTTTTGTTTTTTCCGCCCAGCCGCGTGACGAGCACGGGCGCGTCCGCCGTGAAACTTTCCACGATGCCGGTATCCTCGCTGAGCATCTCCTGCGTGGCGGGGTTGTCGTGTTCTGCGGGCAGAAGCCGGGAACACTCGTATTCCAGATCCGCGATATGGCGGAACGTGCGCTGGATGAGCGCGTTGTTCCGCTGCGCCTCCGCGTAGATGGTGCGCGTGCCGTCGTCGTCGATGATGGCGGAGGTGTTGTTAAACCCCGTGCGCGTGGTGAACCGCCAGTAAGTGAAATAATAAATCTTCTTGCAGCCGAATCCCATCGCGAGATTGGCCTGCCAGTTGAGATCGCTTTCGTCCACGCGGCGGATCTCGTCGAATTCGCCTGAAGAAAAGGACTGGATTGTCATGTGGAAGGGCACGCCGTTTTCCCTGCAGCCGAGCGCGACTTCCTGCATGTTGCGGATGAATTTCGCGCAGACGACGTTTTTGCCTTCCCACATGCCGAAGGGGTAGGCGTCGTAGCCGAAATAGCCGATGCCCGTGCCCGCCATTTTATCGATGTAGTTGCGGTATGCCTTCCACACCGAATCGTAGCCGTATCCGAACGCGCCCGGCGCTAAACCGAGGTCCTGGATGCAGGGCAGAAAACAGGTGTGCACGAAGGCGTCCGGCGCGGCGTTTTTCACCGCGTCGATGACTTCTTTGAGCACCTGCGCTTTGCCCACCTGCGGTTCGTCCGTCACGCTGACGCCGTAAAAGGCGGGGTGGTGCCGATAGACGGAAAGGCAGTCTTTTACGAAAGAAAACAGCTTTTCGCGGCTGCCGCCGAACATCTCTTCGACGACGGAATTTTTCCCCTGCACGGTGAGCGCCATGATGCGCTCGTCGAACACGATGGCCTGCAGGCCGCAGGCGGCGGCGTTATCGAGCATTCTTTTTAAATCGCTCGTTTCAAAGGGTTCGCCGAGGTATTTGTCTTCCCCCGAAAACAAGATCTGGGAAAAGCCGCATTCCTTATATTCGGCGTAGCGTTCTTTTGTGCGGAAGTCCTGCCCGATATAACTTTTCACATGGTCGATTTCCAGCGTGCCGTTGGGCGGCGCGGTAAAACCCACGATCGGCATTTTATTTTGCGACATACAAAGGTTCTCCTTTTTTCACAAGATATTCTTTTTCCCCGAGCACGAGCCTGCCGCCGAGCTCGGAAGAACTTACGCGCACGCCGTCTTTGGAAATTTTAATTTCCAGCGTGCCGCGTTTGAGGGGCAGTACGATCGAACAATCGCTTTTAAGCAGGGAGAGGTTCGGTTTTACGGTGAACGACTGCCCGAAATTTTCGCTCGTAACGCCGAAATAATAGCGCGGGATGAGATAGATCGGCCCCGACCCCCAGATGTGGCAGTGGCTCCTGCCGAACGGCCTGCCGTACATGGGCGCGGAATCTTCCACGCTCTCGCCCGGGGTGTAGGTTTCCCAGAAAGTGGAAACGCCGAGTCTGACCATGCCGCCCCAGTAGGCGCGCAATTCCGCGTCCGCCCGTTCGGCGGCGCCGCACTCGAACAGACCGGCGAAACTGTACATCTGCATGTACGGCGTGATGGAAGGCTCCGCCTCTCCCGATAAGATCGCCCGTTTGATGCGCTCGGCCTTTTTCCCCTCCGCAAAGCCGTACAGCACGGCGAAGGCGTTTGCGTGCACGGTGGCTTTTTTCGGCACGGCGCCGTTCACGCGGGAATATAGATAGAGCCCCCTTTTTTCGTCCCAAAAGACTTCGTTTATCTTTTTTTTCAGTTTTTCCGCACGCAAGTCGATGTGCGAAGCGTCTTTTTTGAGCAGCGCGTAGAGGCCGGAAACGGCTTTGAGGACGATGTACAGCAGGATCTGTTCGAAACTCTGCTCTCCGTCCGTATCCGAAAGCCCCCAGTCCACAAACACCCAGTCGTGCTCCTGTTTATACAAAAATCCGTCCTCGTTCGTGCGGGAGAGCACGAAGGCGAGGTGTTCGCTCAAAATCGGCTCGATATAGCGCACGAATGCCTCGTCCCCCGTTTTGAGGTAATATTCCCACACCGAAAGGATGGTGTACAGGGTGTAATCCATGATGTGGTTGATATAGGTGCAAACGGGGGATTTGCCGAACAGCGCGATGATGCAGCGCTTCATCATGTCGGTATCGAAACAAAAATAGTCCTCGATTTTATACGCCTGATAGGCGTCGCCCCCCCACAGCCAGCGGTCGCGCTTGATGCCGTCGAGATAAAATTCCTTTTTGCACAGCGTGAAGGTGTTGAGCGCCACGGAAAAGATCTCTTCCAGCTCCTTATCCTCGCTTTCAAAGCGCACAACGGCGGGGTCGGGAAGGTATTCTTCTTCGGCCGTAAGTTCGGCGGGCGCGCCCAGAACGCGCAGATAGCGGAATGCCTTGCTCGTTTCGCTCGTATGTTCCCCGCCCTCGCCGAGGTCGAAAAACTCCACCTGCTCGCAATGTTCTTCGTCGAAGATCTCCCCGAGCGTTTCCCCGAAATAGAGGCGGTATTTCCCCTTTCCCTTCACGGTGAGAAAAACGAACGCCATGCGGCCGAGATCGAAGTATGTTTCGCCGTTTTTTACGGCGGGAGAGAACTCCCCCGCCGCCCTGCGCGGCAGGGCGTATTCGTTGGGCGGCACGTCGCACGGGCACACGAAACACGGCTTTAACTGGAACTGATTGTACGCCGCCGAAAAGGTTTCGTCCGTAACGAGCCCGTCGCCGTCGATGCGAAGGCAGGGCAGCCCCGTTTTGTTGTACACCCAGATCTCCATTTTATAATCGCCCGCGGGCAGAGAGATCGTTCCGTCGAATTCGTAGGAATACCTGTCGATGCCGTAAAAATATACGCTGATCCTGCCCTCGTAAAAAAAGTACAGGGTGGCGGGCTTTTCCAGATGAAATTCTTTATAAAATTTTACGTTGTGCCACGGGCTGTCCATGCGCCAGAAAGGCCCGATGGGGAAATCCCTTTGGTATCTCCTCGTCATCACCTTTTCGGCGAGCATGATCTCGAAATCGCCCGGATAGCAGATCCACTTTCCCGTTTTCAATTTGCGTCTCCCATATGCCGTTTTCGGGTAAAAGTTTTTGTTTCCGTTCCGCAGGCAGGGTGCGCCCGCGCGGGCGCGCCCTGCCCCGAACTCCCGCGCGGCGCTTTTTACGCGCCGCGCGCTTTTATGCCTGTCTGTTTTATTTGCTTACGACGGTGATATCGTCGAAATCCGCGTTAAAACCGAATCCAATCATATCCGGATTTTCCTGCGAAATATAAAGCACGATCTGCCCCGCCGCCTTGATCTGTTCGATCGCCGCCGCGTCCGTAATTTCATAGCGCACCCACTTCCCTTCGGGCAGCGCCGCGCCGCTCAGCAGCGTGGAGGTGTTGCTCGTCTCCGTTCCAGCATTCATCGCGAAAGACGTTGCCGAACCGATCTTCTGGACCCTCGCAAAGAACACCAGTTTGGTTTCCGAAGAAAGCGCGTTGAGGAGCTCCTGATCGAGTTTGACCGTAACGAATCCCGCGCCTTCCCAGGTGCCGTTGGTCAGCCGGAGGACCTGCGCTCCCGAGTGGTTATTATTCCCCGCGTTGACAAAGGCGAGCGCGGTGTCTGCCTGCGAGGAGGAAAGAACGTATTTCGTCCCGTCGAACGTTTCCTCGAAGCCCATATGCGCCAGCGCGCTTTCATAGGTCACCGAGGCGATCTCCACGCTGCCGGAAGCCCCGCCGTAGGTCAGATAATACCCTTCCGCCCACGGGTATTCCGCGTCGATCACGAGTTCGCCGTATTCCGCGGCTTTCGCCTTGTCATACGTGAAGGAAAAAGTCTGCCATACGCCGAGGGGGATGCTGTTAAAATATCCGCTGTCTATAAACTGCCCGGTCGCGTGCCCGTAGGAACAGCGCAGGTTGATGTCGCTCGCGCCGTTGCTGGTCGCGCCTTCTATCGCCTGTGAAGGCGAGGATATGTTTACGCGGTATTTCACGGTGACGATATCCCCCGTTTTCACGTTTTCAAAGAGCGCCGCGGAGAACGCCAGCCCGAAAAGGCTGTCGCCCGCAACCGATTCCGCCGCGATGCGGGCGGGGTTTTCCTCGTCCGTTCCCGGGATATAGCTGATCGCGGGGTTTTCCGCCGCAACCGTCTTTACGCCCGAATACAGATAGGCGGTGGAGGGGTTGCTCAGATCGTCGATCACGCCCGGGGGCATGGAGATCTCCCCGTAAACGGTGACGGTCTGCGTTGCCGCCGCGCCGTCCGTGCCGTTTTTATAGAGATAATTCACGGTATAAATGCCCTCTTGGAGCACGGCGGCAAACTGCCCGTTTTCGGCGGTCAGTTCGGTCGCGTTCCCGTTTTCGTCCGTGAGGACCGCGCTCGTTTGCGGGAGGTCTATGCCCGTATAATCGCCTTCGCCGAGCAGTACGACGGGCGAATCGGAAACTTCCTGCGTGATGTTTTCGGGCGAGATGGAGTAAGCGGGCGCGGCGGTTTCGATTTTAAAGCAATCGAAATACATGTCGAACTCCCAGTAACTATCCTTGTAATCGTCCCCGTTGAAGAAAAACTGCAATCTGTCGGTCGCGGGGTCGTAGTTTTCTAAAAGCGCCGCCTGCGGCACGAATACCTTGGTCCAGCACCCCGCGGGGATGAGCGTTCTCTGGATCATTTTGGAAGGAACGCTGT
>CALVZR010000031.1 GCA_944372565.1 uncultured Clostridia bacterium
AGTGCCGAGCAGTTTTACGCCCGACTTTTCCAAAAAGCCCTCCTTATATAACTGCATGGCGACCGTCAGCCCCGTCTGCCCGCCCAGCCCCGCGAGGATGCCGTCCGGCTTTTCCTTTTCGACGATGCGCTTTACCGTTTGCGCCGTGATGGGTTCGAGATAGATCTCGTCCGCCAGCGCGCCGTCCGTCATAATGGTGGCGGGATTGCTGTTCAAAAGCACGGCGTTCACGCCGTATTTTTTGAGCACGCGGCAGGCCTGCGCGCCCGCGTAGTCGAACTCCGCCGCCTGCCCGATGACGATCGGCCCGCTGCCGAGCACGAGCACCTTTTTGATCTTCTTGTTTAACGGCATAATCTCACCGCCTCGAAAAATCTGTCGAACAGCCCTTCGCTGTCCTTCGGTCCCCCCCAAGCCTCGGGGTGACACTTCACCGTAAACGCGTTTTTCCCTTCGTATTCCACGCCCTCCACCGTGCCGTCGTTCACGTTAACAAAGGTTACGCGGGCGCCCGCGGGCAGTTTTTCGTCCACCGCGTATCCGTGGTTCTGGCTGGTGATATATACCCGCCCGCTCTTTAAGTCCTTCACGGGCTGATTGGCGCCGCGGTGCCCGTATTTGAGCTTTTTGGTATCGCCGCCCGCCGCCAGCGCGAGCAGCTGATGCCCCAGGCAGATGCCGAAAATCGGCAGTCTGCCTAAAAGTTTTTTCAATTCTCCGATCTCGAAGACGTTCTCTTTCGGATCGCCCGGCCCGTTGGAGAGAACGAGCCCGTCAAAACCGCCGCCGAGGATGACCTCCGCCGCCGTGTCGTGCGGAAAAACGCTCACCTCCGCGCCCCGTTTCACGAGGCAGCGCACGATATTTTCCTTCGCGCCGTAATCGAGGAAAGCGACGCGGTATTTCGCGTCGCCGCCGCCCACCACGCGCGCCTTTCCCCCCGCGTTCTTGACCGCGTTTTCCACGCGGTAGGAGGCGAAATCGGGAAAATGCGAGAGGTCTTTCACGATCTTGGCGTTCATCACGCCGCTTTCGCGGATCTCCTTGGTAACGGCACGGGTATCCACCCCGCACACGCACGGGATGCCGCGCGCTTTCAAATACGCGTCCAGCGTGCCCGAAGAGCGGTAATTCGAGGGGCTTTCGCACAGCTCTCGCACGACGTAGCCGCGCGCGAAAACGCCGCCGCTCTCCGCGTCCTCTCCGATGGCGCCGTAATTGCCGATCATCGGGAAGGTCTGCACGACGATCTGCCCGTAATAACTCGGGTCGGTGAGCGTTTCCATGTAGCCCGTCATCGCCGTGGTGAATACGATTTCCCCCTCGGTTTCCGTATCGGCGCCCAGAAGGAACCCCTCGTAAACGCTCCCGCTCTGCAAAACGAGATAAACTTTTTCCATCAGTATTTGCCCATCGTCATCGCAAGCACGGCTTTCTGCGCGTGCAGGCGGTTTTCCGCTTCCTCGAAGATCTCCGCGGCGTGCGCTTCGAGCACCTCTTCGGTGATCTCCTCCCCGCGGTGCGCGGGCAGGCAGTGGAGCACCATGGCGTCCGGCTTTGCCGCCGCCATCACGCCGGCGTTCACCTGGAACCCGCGGAAGGCCTTTGCCCGCACTTCCGCCTCGCTCTCCTGGCCCATGCTCGCCCAAACGTCGGTATATAACACGTCGGCGTCCGCCGCGCCGCCGAGCACGTCGTCGGTCACCGTCAGCAGCCCGCTCTCCGTGCCCCACTGCACGAGGGCGGCGTCCGGCTCGTAGCCCTTCGGACAGCAGACGGTGATCTGCATCCCCACCTTCACCGCGCCCGCGATGAGGGAATTCGCCATATTGTTGCCGTCCCCGATAAAACAGAGTTTGAGGTTTTTCAGGCTGCCCTTGATCTCGCGCACGGTCATGAGGTCGGCGAGCACCTGGCAGGGGTGCGCGTAATCGGTAAGCCCGTTGATCACGGGCACCGTGCCGTATTCCGCCAGCTCTTCCACGTCGCTTTGCTTGAAGGTTCGGATCATAATGCCGTCCACATAGCGCGAAAGCACGCGCGCGGTGTCGCGGATGGGTTCGCCCCTGCCCAGCTGGATGTCCGCCGAACTTAAAAACAGCGCCTGCCCGCCCAGCTGATACATTCCCGTTTCAAA
Source organism: uncultured Clostridia bacterium (assembly GCA_944372565.1). GTDB lineage: Bacteria > Bacillota > Clostridia > Christensenellales > Borkfalkiaceae > UMGS775. The sequence goes on from CALVZR010000031.1 coordinate 2,138, forward strand.
GGAAACGCGGGTGCGCGTGGAGGACTTCGTGAAAATCATCGCCAGCGTTTTGCCTTTGAGTTTTTCGTGGGCGATGCCGTGTTTTTGTTCGTATTTGAGCTGATCCGCCAGATTGAGCACGGCGTAGATTTCCTCCGCGCTCAGATCCTTCAATGCGAGTAAATGTTTCATTTCAGTACCTCCCTTAAAATCGCGAGCCCGCGTTCGAGCTCGTCGTTTCCGATATTGAGCGGGGGCAACAGGCGCAGCCGGTCTTTTGCCGTGAGCACCACCAGCCCCTTTTGCAGACATTGTTTTTTGAGTTCCGCGGCGTTTTCCACCTCCGCGCCGATCATCAGCCCCAGCCCGCTCACGCTCTTTACCTTGGAGCACGCGAGCAGCGTTTCGCGGATACGCAGCGCCTTTTCCTCCACGCCCTTGAGAAGTTTGTCGTTTATGGACTTGATCACCGCCACCGCCCCCGCGCACGCCGCGGGATTGCCGCCGAACGTGGAGCCGTGCGTGCCGGGCGTGAGCGTTTTTTCGCATTTTGCAGAAAACAAGGTGGCGCCGATGGGAAGGCCGTTGCCCAGGCCTTTGGCGGTCGTGATCACGTCCGGCGAAATGCCGTATTGCTGGAAAGCGTACAGCGTGCCCGTTCTGCCGTTGCCCGTCTGCACCTCGTCGATCATCAGGAGGATATCCTTCTTTTTGCAGAGTTTTTCCACCGCCTGCACGTACTCTTTATCGAGCGCGATCACGCCGCCCTCCCCCTGCACGAGTTCGAGCATCACGGCGCACACGTCGTCCGTGAGGGCGGTTTCCATCGCCGCCGCGTCGTTTGCGGGAACGAAACGGAAGCCCTCCGTGAAGGGCATGAAGTATTGATGGAACGCCTCCTGCCCCGTCGCCGAGAGCGCGGTGACCGTTCTGCCGTGGAAGGAATTTTCCAGCGTGACGATCACGGCGCGGTTTTCGCCGTATTTATCGAAGGAATATTTGCGCGCCGTTTTGATGGCGCACTCGTTTGCCTCCGCCCCCGAATTGGAGAAAAACGCCTTCTTCATTCCCGTGCGCCTGCACAGCAGTTTGGCAAGTTCGGCCGCGGGCTGGGTGTAAAAGAGGTTGCTCGCGTGCGCGATGCGGCCGATCTGCCGCTTGACCGCCCGTTTCCACTTCCTGAACCCCACGCCCAGACCGTTCACGGCGATGCCGCATCCGAAATCGATGTATTTTTCGCCGTAAATATCGGTGAGCGTGGCGCCCTTGCCTTTATAAAAAATCACGTCCTCGCGGCCGTACGTATCCGCGAGATATTTTTTGCTCGTTTCGATAACGCCCATTTTCTCTCTCCTTTCAATAGAACATCGTGCCGATCCCCTTATCGGAAAGCATTTCGAT
>CALVZR010000032.1 GCA_944372565.1 uncultured Clostridia bacterium
CTGGCAGGTCTTACTTTCATTGCACACAATCGGAGCCTTTTTTCAAGACTCATCGGTTAACCTCTTTTCAACCACGCGACTATCGCGTGGTTTTTCTTTATATCAAAAAAAGGCAGTCCCGAAAAAAGGTCCTGCCCAGTCGGTCGGCCGAAACGCGGTTTTTGCTCCCTCGCGGAACCCCGCTCGCCCGAAGATCGGAAAATTTTTCCTTCCTTCCGGACTTTACCGACAGTTACAAAAACGCTTTTTGGTTTACGACATTATTATACAAAAATTCCCCCCGATAGTCAACTAAAACAAAACGGCATTTTCAAACTTCTCCCCCGTTCCCGACGGTCGGAAAAGAATTTTTTCAAAACGGCGTTCAATGCGTTGACAATTTTTCCCTGCGGTGGTATAATCAATGACGATAGAAGTTAGTTTGAACTTCAAACTATTTTTGCGGAACGGTGATCGGATGGACGTGCGCGAAAAATACAACGATTTTTTCGTGAAATGCTTCAACCTCATCCTGAAAAGGGAAAAGGAGATGCTGGTGAGCATCGATAAAACCCTTTCGATGACCGAAATCCACGTGATCGAAGCCGTTTTTTCCGCAGGCGGGGACAATACGCCCAAGCGGGTGGCGCAGACGCTGCGCGTATCGCCGGGCACGCTGACCGCTTCGGTAAACACCCTCGCCGCGAAAGGCTATCTCCGCAAGGAAAAGGACGGCTCGGATAAGCGGGTCATCCGCCTCTTCCTCACCGAAAAGGGCGCACGGGCGAACGCCGTGCACATGCGTTTTCACGAACGCATGGTGGATTCTTTTTTGGAGAACGTGGACGAAAGCGAAGCGAAAAGCCTGATCTCCGCATTGGAGAAACTGAAAGATTTTCTTGGAGATTTCGATGCAAAAATTTAAATTCGTCACCGATTCTTCGGCAGATCTCCCCAAAGAGGTTGCCGAGGCTTTGGATATATCCGTTCTTCCGATCGGCATCACGTTCGGAACGGAAACGTATTACGACGGGGTGGACATCACCCCCGCGGAATTTTACGAAAAACTGAGAAACTGCACGGAACTGCCCAAAACCAGCCAGCTCAACCAATACGAATTCGAAGAGCTGTTCAAACAGTACAAGGGCAGCGGCACGGCGCTCGTCGTCATCCTCATCGGTTCGCAGATGAGCGCGACGTACTCCTCCGCGGTGCGTGCGGCGGAATCGCTCGGCATGCAGGACGAGGTGCTCCTCGTGGACAGCGGGCTGGTGACTTTTGCGCTCGGCTCTTTCGTCATCGAGGCGAGAAAACTGGCGGACGAGACGGCGGATCTGAACGATCTCCGCGCGAAAATAGAGGAACTCCGCCCCCGCGTGAAACTCTACGCGTTCGTGAAAGACCTCAAATATCTGCGCTACGGCGGGCGGCTTTCGGCGGCGAGCATGCACATCGCAAACATGCTCCGCATCCATCCCGTGGTCACCATCTCGGGCAAGGTGGACGTCGTATCCAAACAAATCGGCGTGGCGAAGTGCTACCGCTATATATTTGAGCGCGCAAAGCAGGAAGCGGACCTGTCGTATCCCGTCTATTTCGGAAATTCCGACTGCCCCGAAGAAGGCAGGCTTTTTGAAGAGCGCTTTCTTTCGGAAGTGAAAGGCGCGAAGTCTTTCGGCGTGCCGGCACAGATCGGTCCCACGGTGGGCACCCATGCGGGACCGGGATGCGTAGGCGTGGTGTTCATCGCGAAAAAATAATTCAGCTCACACAATCCTCACCATAAATGACAATACGAGGGGCGGCGCAACTGCGCCGCCCCTCGTATTTTAAATTTTCCGCTTTCAGTTCTTATATTTCACCTTCACGCCCTTTCCTTCCAGAAAGGCGAGAAATTCGGGCGCGTTCCCCTTCGTGAACCCGTCCGCAAGGATCAGATGCGCCTGCATCTTCGCGATATACACGAAGATATACCGCCCGCTCGCCACCGCCTCGCGGATCTGCCCGTAAAGCAGCGTGGAGGATCCCATGGGAATCCCGCCGCTCACGGTGGAGATCTCCAGCCTGTCCGCATAGGCGCGCACGGTCTCCTCCATGCCCTGCGAAAGCGCGTCCGGCACGTTCTTTTTCGAGGTGGCGACCTTTTTTAAAAGGAGGGGAAAGAACGCGTAGAGCACGGCGAGCGCGAGAAGGATGCCGCCGAGCACGTAATCTTTCATCGCGATCATCAGCCCGCCCAGCAGGGCGAAGGCGATCGGCCCGACAATCTGAAACACGCCCATCTGTTTTTTGATGGAAAACGACTGGAAATCCGCGTTTTCCTTTTCCCCGATGAAACTTTTGTTTTCAAAGAGAGCGTCGGAGAAAAAGGGATCCTGTTCCCGTTTTTCCCGCTGCTCTTCCGCGGCGCCTTCGCCCGCGGTGTTTTCAAATTCTTCGTTCATATCTTCCTCCTCAGTCGATATCGAAATTTTCGAGTTTGCTCTTCTTGGGCAGGGGCTTGCCGTCGCCGTGGAACACGAAAAGCATGGTCACGAGGGCGAGCAGCATGAACACCGCCGAATAGAGAAACAGAACTTCCATGCCGAGGCTGTCCATCAGCAGGCCCGAAAGGAAGGGCGTGGCGATCTGCCCCGCCATGGACGCCGTATAGTAATATCCCGTGAACTTCCCCACCGTGGAGCCCTTGCTCATCTCCACGACCATGGGATAGGAATTGACGTTGATGGTCGCCCAGCCCACGCCGCACAGCGCGAAGAACACCGCCATCAGGTAAAACATCGGGTTATTGAAGATGCCGCCCGAAAGGTCGATCTTTACGCCGAACAGGTTCGCGCCGAGGAAGAACGCGGCGAAAAACGCGACGAACATCACGGCAACGCCGAGCAGGATGGTCTTTTTCCGCCCGATCTTCGAGGCGAGCAGCCCCGCGGGCACGAACATCGCGATGGCGGCGACCTGCGCCACCATGAGGGGCAGGGAAAAGGAGCCGTCCTGAATGCCCCAGATCTCCTGCGCGTAAACGGAGAAGGAAGAGGTGACGGCGTTATACGCCATAAACCACAAAAACACCGAAACGAGCAGGTAGATCATGCTCACGGTTTTGGTCTTTCCCAGCTTTTCGTTCCCCTCGTTTTCGTCCGGCGTATCCTCTATGCCGAAGCGGATCTCGTCCTCTTCGCGCAGGCGGGCGAGTTTGTTTTCCCTTACGAGCGCCAGAAAGAGCACGAGGAACACGAGCATCAGCCCCGAAACGGCGGCGAAGAGGGGCAGATAGGCGCCGCCGTCGGTAACCATCACGGCGATCAGCCCCAAAGAGATCAGCCCGCCGAGCGCGCCCATCAGGTTGATTACGGCGTTCGCCTTGCTGCGCAGGGGTTTCACGGTGACGTCCGGCATGAGGGCGACGGCAGGCGAGCGGTATATGCTCATAAAAACGAGGGTGAAACACAGCGTGATGAGAAACGCCGTGAGCGAACCGCTGTCCGCACTCGCGCCCACCGCCACGAAACACAGCGCGGAAAGCACCGTTCCCACCACGATGTACGGCGTGCGCCTGCCCCAGCGGTTTTTGCGGGTCTTGTCCGAAAGCGCGCCGAAGAGCGGCAGCATGAAGAGCGCCACGATGTTGTCGAGCGCCATAACGATGCCGCGCAGCGCGTTATCGAACCCGAACGTATCCGACAGGATCTTGGAAACGATGTTGTCGTACACCTGCCAGAACATGGAGATACTCAGAAACACCAGTCCCACGAAAAACGTGTTTTTAATGTTGAGTTTCATATGTTTTCCTCTCTTTTCGACGGCGGGGGAACGCGTTTGCGCCGCACCCTTTTTGTTTTTATTGTACCATAAAAGGGCGCGGCTTTCAATCAAAAAAGCGGTTTTTTGCGAAAAAAAAGAACCGCGCGGCGGAAAAATTTTTCCGCCGCGCGGGCTGTATTTTGCGTTTGTTTCACACCTTTTTGGAGCGGTCTTCCTCCGCGAGTTTGGCGTAAACGTCCTCTTTTGCAAGCGCGCCGAGGTCGCCTTCCTTCCTGCTCCACACCGAAAGCGTGCCGTTTTCCGCTTCCTTGTCGCCCACGACGAAGAAATACGGCACCTTTTCCAGCCGCGCCTCGCGGATCTTGTAACCGATCTTCTCGTTGCGCACGTCCGCTTCGGCGCGCAGGCCGCGCGCGGTCAGCTCCTCCGCAACCTGTTTCGCGTAAGCAGCGCTCCGCTCGGTCACGCAAAGCACCTTCGCCTGCACGGGCGCCAGCCACAGCGGGAACGCCCCCGCGTATTTTTCGATGAGCAGGGCGAGCGTCCTCTCGTAGCAGCCGATCGAACTTCTGTGGATGACGAAAGGCGTCTTTTTCTCGCCGTTTTCGTCGATATACGTCATGCCGAAAGACTGCCCCGCCGCAAAGTCGAGCTGCAGCGTGATGAGGGTATCTTCCTTGCCGTACACGTTTTTGATCTGCACGTCGAGTTTGGGTCCGTAGAACGCGGCTTCGCCGTCCGCCTCCACGTAGTCCAGCCCCAGATCGTCCAAAATGACTTTCATGCGCGCTTCGGTATCCTTCCACGCCTTGTCGTTATCGATGAACTTCGCCTTGTCGGATTTGCCCCGCTTGCTGAACCGGAAGGTAACGTCCTCGCGCAGCCCCAGGCAGTCGAGGAAATAATAGCTCAAATCGAGGCAGCGGCGGAACTCGTCCTCCACCTGTTCGGGGGTGCAGATGATGTGCCCGTCGGACAGCGTGAACTGCCTTACGCGGATGAGCCCGTGCATCTCGCCGCTCGCTTCCTTTCTGAACTCCGTGGCGGTTTCGGCATAGCGGCAGGGCAGATCGCGGTAACTTTTCAGCCCGTTTTTGTAGATCTGATACTGGAAGGGACAGGTCATCGGGCGGAGCGCCATCGCCTCGGGGCTGTTCTCGTCGCCGATGATGAACATCTTATCGCGGTAATGGTCCCAGTGCCCGGAAATGCGGTAAAGATCGTGTTTCGCCATATAGGGCGTTTTGGTGAGCATAAAGCCGCGGCGCTCTTCCTCGTCCTCCACGAAACGCGTTAAGATCTGCATGATCTTCGCGCCCTTGGGCATGATGATGGGCAGCCCCTGCCCCACGACTTCCTCGGTCATAAAGATGCCGAGTTCCCTGCCGAGTTTGTTATGATCGCGCTTTTTGGCCTCTTCCACGGCGGCGAGGTATTCTTCGAGTTCGGATTTTTTCTCGAACGCCGTGCCGTAAATGCGGGTGAGCATTTTGTTTTTCTCGTCGCCCCGCCAGTAAGCGCCCGTCACGCTGGTCAGGCGGAAGGCCTTGATCCTCCCCGTGGAAGGCAGATGCGGCCCGCGGCAGAGGTCGATGAACCCGCCCTGTTTATAAAAGGAGATCTCCTCCCCCTTGGGCAGATCGCCGATGAGTTCCTTTTTATAAGGCTCGCCGAAATTGTCCATCATTTTGAGGGCGTCCTTGCGGGGCAGGGTGAAGCGCTCTATGGGCAAATCGCTCTTCACGATCTGCTGCATCTCCGCCTCGATCTTTTTCAAGTCCTCCTGCGTGATGGGGGTTTTGAAATCGATATCGTAATAAAAGCCGTTCTCTATCACGGGGCCGATGGCGAGTTTGCAGGTGGGGTAAATGGATTTCACCGCCTGTGCCAGCACGTGCGCCGCGGTGTGGCGGAAAACGTGCAGCCCGTCCTTTTCTTTGAGCGTGACGATCTCCAGCGCGCAGTCCCCTTCGGGAACGTAAGACAAATCGACGAGTTTGCCGTCCACCCTGCCGCAGACGGCGTTCCGGAAAAGCCCTTCGCCGATGCTCTTCGCGATCTCTCCCACCGTTTTCCCGTTCTCGGCTTCGAGAACGGAACCGTCCTTCAATGTGATCTTCATAACCTCTCTCCTTATAAAAAAATCCTTAAAACCCGTATCGGTTTTAAGGACGAAAATTTTTTCCGCGGTTCCACCTTAATTACCGGGTTTCCCCGGTCTCTTTCTGCGGGCGAAAGGCGCCCGCGCCCCTGCCGGAAAAAGCGGTTTCGCACTTCGCAATCCTTTGCGTTCTCGCAGCGACCGAACGCTCTCTGAAAAAGTTTTGCGCGCTACTTGTCATTTCCCTTTGCGGCTATCCTTGCTGTATCTGTATGATATACCCTTTTTCGGTTTTTGTCAACTTTTTTTACGAAAAATATCCCCTGCCGAGGATGATTTTATCCCCGAAATATTCTTTGAGATACTTTTCGTCCGTGGCGGGCAGCGGGGAATGCACTTCCACCTCGCCGCACCCGGAAAGCAGCACTTCCCGCACGATGCGCCCCTCTTCCATTCCCTTATCCATCAGTTCGCCCCGCGTGAGGCGGCGGTACTGCGCGTCGTACACCTTTTCGTCCTCCACGAACACCTTGCGTTTCTTGTCTTCGAGCAGATAGGTGATGAAGTCTTTGAGCTGCGAACCGCGGAAATATTCGGGCATACAGTTCACGATGCCCTGCCACTTGGCTTTGAGCGGCCGCAGGCGGAAATGGAAAATGCCGTCTATGGCGATATCCCCGAAGCCTTTGAGCCGCCCGTAGGTGTAGCGCTTATCCTCTTCGAGGTCGGCGGCGATGAGAGAGGTCATCAGCAGTTCCTTTTCGATGCCGCCCAGCCCGCCCGTGGGGATCCTGCGCTTGAAATAGTCGTACTTATAATTGACGGCGATCACGTCCGCCGCCTTGTCGCACAGTTCGCGCTTCACGATGTCCGCATAATATGCGGGGCACTCCACCGACAGCGCGCTCCGCCCGCCGGCGCGGGCGATCCCCGTGCGGCACTCCGCCTGTTCGAGCAGTTCGCTCAGCGTGAAGCGGATATAATCCAAATTCCCCTCGTTATAATCTTTGTCGGTTAAAATGATCTGAACCATATATAATCTATTCTATGCTTTTCGGCGGTCATAATACGCCGCCCCTACGCTTTTTTGAAAACTTTTTCGCGATTCGCGTCGTTTTTTCTGCCCGCAAACGCCCGGTAAAACGCCTTGTACGTTTCCGAAAGGAGCACCACCGTGGAGGCGGCGAGCACCGTTTTCACCCACGAAGCAAAGGAGAGCGGCGAAATGCCGAACGCCCCGTGCGCCACCTGCACGATGAAGATGTGTATCACAAAGGCCGCGCCGAAGGCAAGGGGCATAAGCTTGTTGTTTTTCAGCCCCGAAAACGCGCTCTTCCTGCCCGTCTGGCGGCTGTTGAAGGCGTTGAAGAGCTGGAAGGTGATGAACAAGGTGAAAATCACCGCGCCCTTTTCGCTTTCCGCCGCGCCGATGAAATTGAACTTTTCCTGCAAAATGAGCACCGCCGCCATATACGCGGCGTGCAGGAAGATCTGCAGAAACATCTTTTTCCCCACGATGTTTTCGGTGCGGGCGACGGGGCGGTTTTCCATCACGGAATCGTCCGCCGCTTCCAGCCCCAGCGTGAGGGCGGGCGGGCCGTCCATCACCACGTTGATCCAGAGGAGCTGCAGCGTGTTGAAGGGTGCGCTCTCCCCCGTGAAGAGCGAGATCACGATGAAAAAAACCGCCGCGAGGTTCACGGTGAGCTGGAAGAGGATGAACCGCTGCAGATTGCGGTAGACGTTCCGCCCGAACGCCACCGCCTTCACCACCGTGGCGAAACTGTCGTTCAATAAGATGACGTCCGCCGCCTCCTTGGTGATCTGCG
>CALVZR010000033.1 GCA_944372565.1 uncultured Clostridia bacterium
GCGCGGGCGGACAGCGTTTACGGCAAGCTCGACGCGATGCGGGAAATCGTGCGCGAATACGCGAAATAACGCTGTGCAGGCGCGTTTTAAGAAGTTTTGAACAAGATTAAGAGATCGGGCGGCGCTCCGGAGATTCCGGGGCGCCGCCCTGCGTTTTTGCGCCGCACCCGGCAAAAGCGGGAGAGGGAAGCGTTTAAAAAGTTAAGTATGGGTAAAATTTTGCCGATCTCCGCAAAAAAATGAGCGAAGGGGATTGAAAAAATCCCCGAATGATGATACAATATTTTCAGCAAATTTTTTATAAGGAGATTCGGAATGGATTACGAAAAGAAACTGCAGGAGCTTGCGGATTCCTACGGCGACTGGTGGCTGAAAGGCTTTCCCGCCCCGGAAATGACGAGCGAACTTTATCCCTACCGTGCGATGTTCGAGCCCATTCAGGTGAACAGGCTCAAACTCAAAAACCGCCTGGTGATGGCGCCGATGGGCAACATCGATATGTGCGAGGAAACGGGCAGACCCAACGAGAAGATGCTCAAATATTTCGAAGAGCGCGCCCGCGGCGGCGTGGGGCTGATCACCACGGGGCTCATCCCCGTGAGTTTCGGCATCGATAAATCGCTCATCGAGCTCGATAATCTCTCTTATTTTCCCCGCATCGACAGGAGCCGCACGCGCTTTTCCGCGTGGAGGGATCTGGCGGGCATGTGCCACGCGCACGGCAGCGCCATCTTCATCCAGCTCACGGCGGGGCTGGGCAGGGTGGGCAACCCGCAGTGCCTCGTCAATCAGCTCGCGTTCCCGCGGAGCGCCTCGTTCAATCCGAACTGGTATATGAAGGAGGTGCCCTGCCTCAGGCTGAGCGACAGGCGCATCAAAAAAATCGTGAAGAACATCGGGCAGGGCGCGGCGGACGCCAAGGCCTGCAATCTCGACGGCGTGTATCTGCACGGCCACGAGGGCTATTTGATGGAACAGCTTTCCAACCGGGCGTTCAACCGCCGCAAGATGGGGCGGTACGCCAACTACGAAAATTTCGGGCTGGATACCATTAAGATGATCAGAAAGCGCGTGGGTCCGGATTTCCCCATCATGTACAGGATCGATCTTTCCCTCCTGCTCAACGCGACGTATAAGGGGAAGATGAAAAAGACCAAGCCCCTCAAAAAGTTCCGTAAAGAGCGCACGGCGCGCCAGACCCTCGAATATATGAAACACCTTGTGGAGGCGGGCGTGGATATGTTCGACGTGGACCTCGGCTGCTACGACAACTGGTGGCTGCCGCATCCGCCCTCTTCCATGCCTTCGGGGTGTTTCCTCGACGTGGCGGAAATCGTCAAAAAATATTTCAAAGACAACAAGATCAAGTCCAACAAAGGGCTGGAAGTGCCCGTCGTGGCGGTGGGCAAGCTCGGCTATCCCGACCTCGCGGAAAAGGCGCTGCGCGATAACAAGTGCGATATGGTTATGCTCGGCCGCCCGCTGCTCGCCGATCCCGAATGGTGCAACAAGGCGTATGCCGGCAAGGTGGCGGACATCCGCCCGTGCATCGGCTGCCAGGAAGGGTGCTTAAACGAATTCGTGGAGGGCGGGCATCCGCAGTGCGCCGTCAATCCCCGCACGGCGTTCGAAGAGGAATATCCGCGCGAAGTGCCCCTCGCCAAGGTGAAGAAAAAGGTGGCGGTCATCGGCGCGGGCCCCGCGGGGGTAACGGCGGCGGAAACGCTCGTCGCGCGCGGCCACAGCGTGGATTTATATGAAAAATCGGGCACGATCGGCGGCAGTCTCACGCCGGGCAGCGTGCCGGTCATCAAATACGAAATCAGAAATTACCGCGCCTATCTCGAACACCGCGTGAAAACGCTCCAAGCGGAGGGCAAAATCAACGTGTATCTGAACGCCGCGCCCGATTCCGCAGAGCTGAAAGAAAAGGGCTACGACGTGATTTTAACCGCCACGGGCGCGCGGCAGGTCAAGCCGAAAATCGAGGGCATCGACGGCGAGAACGTGCTCTTCGCGGTGGACGTGCTGCAAAATCCCGCCCTGCTCGACGGCGCGAAGAACGTCGCGGTGGTGGGCGGCGGCGTGGTCGGCGCGGAAACGGCGTATTTCCTCGCCTACGAGCACGGCAAAAACGTTTCCGTGATCGAGATGGATAAGTTCATCATGAACCACGCCTGCACGGCGAACCGCGGGCACATCATCCACTATCTCGAAGAAAAGGGCGTGAAGCTCTATAACTGCACCCGCCTCACAAAAGTGGAAAAGGACGGCGTGCGCGTGGAGCGCAACACGCACAAAAACGTGCCCGATCCGTACAACACCTGGGCGCCGATTTTGCCCGAAAACGTGCTCAATCCCATGGAGAAGAAGATCAGGCCGCAGTACGTGAAGGAGAAGATCAAATGCGATAAAGTCGTTCTCGCGCTCGGTTCCGCGCCCGAAAACGAACTGTATTACAGCCTGGTGAACGACCGCGCGGCGGCGGAGATTTACAACATCGGCGACAGTTTCAAGGGCGGCAAGGTGTTTGAAGCGGTGCGCTCGGCGTACAGAAAAGCGGTGAGCATTTAAAAATAACGAGAAAAGGAGCGAAAAGAATATGGCGGAATATAAAATGCGGCTCACGCCCGAACAGCAGTCCGTTCTGGACGGCAAAGAGGGCGAGGTGAAGGCGAAGATCATGAAAACGCTCGTGATGTTCGGCGAGATGTTCGGGGCGGAAAAACTCGTGCCCGTCACCCATAAGCAGGGCCATCTCGTAACGAGTTTCGGCATCGGGCTTTTAAAACCCCTCTTTTCCACGATGGATAAACTGATCGAGGGCGGAATGAAGGCGGAGGGCGGCTTTTCGGTGGACCCGCGCCCCCTCGATTACGACAACGTGAAGTGCAACGCGCTGGAAAAACTGGTGTTCAACAAAATTCTCTATTCCAAACAGGAGATGTACGAAGAGCAGCTCAAAAAGGTGGGGCTCACGGGCAAAAACAAGTTCACCTGCGCCTGCTATCTCGACGAGGTGGGCAACCAGCCGAAAAAGGGCGACGTGCTCTCCTGGGCGGAGTCGAGCGCGGTGGTGTACGCAAACTCCGTGCTGGGCGCGCGGTGCAACCGGAACAGCGGTATGCTCGATCTGTTCGGTTCCATCGTCGGCTGGGTGCCGTATTTCGGCCTGGTGACCGACGAGGGGCGCAAGGCGACGTGGAAAGTTTACGTGAAGACCACGAAAAAGCCGGAGGCGCAGATCCTCGGCAGCGCCATCGGGATGAAGGTGATGGAGGACGTGCCCTACGTTTACGGGCTGGATAAATTCCTCGGCAGCGAACTCACGGACGACGTGAAGGCGTATCTGAAAGATTTCGGCGCAGCCACCGCCTCCAACGGCGCGGTGGGGCTGTATCATATCGACAATCTCACCCCCGAGGCGAAGGAACAGGGCGAAAGCCTGCTCGCGGAAAATTGCAGGGAATACGTGATAGACGACGCCGAACTCGAACGGGTTTACAAGAGCTATCCCGTGATGTGGAAAAAGAAGGATAAAAAGGCGAATCTGTGCTTTATCGGCTGCCCGCACCTCACGTATTCGCAGCTGTGCGACTGGACGGACAAGATCGCTGCGGGGCTGAAGGAAAGCGGCAGAAAGAAAGTTGCGGTGCGCACGGTGCTCACGACCGCGCCCGACGTGGCGGAGAAGTTCAAAAAGACCGACCGCTATAAGAAATTGCAGGAAACGGGAGCAACGCTTTCCTCCATCTGCCCGCTGATGTACACCAATAACCCGCTCACCAAGATGCACCGCATCATGACGAGCAGCAACAAACTGCGCACCTACTCGGCGGCGAGATATTATAAGGACGAGGAGATCCTCGCCGTCATCACGGGAAAGGAGGGCAAATAAAATGAAACAGTTCAAAGGCAGAGTGCTTGCGGGCGGCAAGTGGAAGGGCGAGGCGGTCGTTTCGCATCAGGGCGTGAACACGCTGGCGACCTTTCAAAAGAGCGCGCTCAAAAACGCGAAAGAGGTGTATGCCTCCGATCAGAACAATCCCGATATTTACGAAAAGAACATCACGGGCAAGGCGCTGTGTCTGCCCATCACCATCGGCTCCACGACGGGCGGACTGGTCATCCAGACGGTATGCGCCATGAAGATCAACCCCGCGGCATTCCTCTTTTCCGAACACATAGACCCCCTGGCGGCGAGCGGCATCGTGCTGGCGCGCGTGTGGGAAGATTCCCCCGTGATCGCCGTCGATATGCTGGGGGAGGAGTTTTTGAAAACCGTAAAGACGGGCGACACGGTGGAAATTTCCGAAGACGGCACCGTTACCATCCTGTAAGAGGGGGAGAAAATGAACGGACAAACGCTGCGTTTCGGCGCGAATTACGTTCCTTCGAAAAACTGGTTTTATTCCTGGGTGGATCCCGATTTCGAGGCGATCGAGGCGGATTTTCAGGCGATCTCTTCGATCGGCGTCGATCATATCCGCATGCATTTAAGGTGGGATCTGTTCCAGCCCAACGAAACGTATATCAGCGACGAAATGATTTGCCGGCTGAAAAAAATTCTCGACCTCGCGGAAAAGTACCGCCTGACGGCGGAAGTTACCGTGTTTGTCGGCTGGATGAGCGGATTCTGGTTTCTGCCTTCCTTCGTGTGGGATAAAAACATCGTTACCGATAAGGACCAGCTTTCCTCGCAGATCGCCCTGCTGAAAAAACTTTCCGAAAGCGTCGGCGGGCACAAGGCGCTGCTCGGCATCGACATCGGCAACGAAATCAATGTTTACGAGATGATGCAAAAGCCCTTTACCGTGGAGGAGGGGGATCGGTGGATCTCCGCGCTGCTGCGCGCGGCGGACGAACTTTTCCCCGGCAAGGTAAACGTGGTGGGCGTGGATCATCAGCCGTGGTTTTCCGATAGGCAGATGTCGAGGAAAACGCTCTCGAAAGCGGGGAGCGTTACGTCCGTGCATACCTGGGTGAAGTTCACGGGCGCACTGCGATTCGGCGCGGAAAGCGAAGAGGCGCTGTGTCTGCAGGAATACAACGTGGAGCTCGCCAACGCCTATGCGGAAGATTCGGAAAGAAAGGTATGGATTCAGGAATTCGGCATTTCGCCCGAATGGACGGAGCCGGAGAATTTCAGGAATTTTATCAGACAGTCGATGCTCAACGCCACGCGCAGCAAAAACCTTTGGGGCTATACCTTCTGGTGTTCGCACGACGTGCCGCGCCGGTATAAGTTCAATTCTCTGGAATACGATCTCGGTCTGTTCGACACCGAAAACCGCTTAAAACCCGTGGGCGAGGCGTATAAGGAGTGCATCGCGGAAATCAGGGCGGGCGCGCGCCCCGCGCCCCTGGAAACGGGCACGGCGGCTGTCATCGACGAAACAGAGCCCTTCGACGGCTGGAAATACGGAAAACTCTTCGCCGAGAACGTGCGCAGGGGCAGACATCTGCAATTCGTGCTGTCTTCCAGGGCGGGGGATACCGCGTACCTGCAAGCGCGCGGCATCAAAAATCTCATCGAATAGAACAAAGCGCCCCTTTGCCGCGGCAAAGGGGCGCAGTTTTTTAAAAACGGTAAAAAAACGCCCCTCCGTTCCGAAATGAACGGAGGGGCGCGGTTTTTCTGTGCGGTTTTTATTCGGAAACGGTTACGGATTGCAGCGAATAATCGAGCGCGCCGAGGTTATACGGCAGTTTGGTTACGATGCGCAGCAGAAACGCGCGGTAGGGCGCGGAAACCGTTTCGCTATCATCCGTGTTGCCCGTAGAGTTGAGCTGATAATAGCAGTGGTGCGAAGAGCCCGAATAGGTGGAATCGCCCCGCCGCACGGTAACGAGGCAGGCGGGCGTTCTCTCGATGGACTGCGCCTCGCCCGAACCCTGCGTGACCGTCCACGTCTGCGCGTATGTCGCGGCGATGGAAGACGCCACCGAAACGGACTGCACGCTTTGATACGCCGT
>CALVZR010000034.1 GCA_944372565.1 uncultured Clostridia bacterium
GATTTCGCAAACGGTTCGGCATTTTCTATTTAAAGGGCACGCCGCAATTCAATATAATAGATTGACAGAAAACCGAATCCGTTATATACTGTAAACACGTAGAAGCATGCTTGCGGGGGTGAAGGGCTTGCGGAAAAAGAAAAGAAGAATCATACCGATGAAAATTATGTTGGGAGTCACGCTTGCAGCGATGATTCTGTGGCCGGGACTTTTATATCTATTGTTTAGTGTTGTGTGCTTTTTATTTTATCGTAGTATTGCCCCAACTTATGTTTATATAACCGGACTTATAATAGGTTTAGCATTTGAAGTTTATTTTTTACTAAAAAACGAATATGGGATTTTTGTGAAAAACGATTTGTTTACATACGTGCCCTATACTGTAAATGTATTTGCGGAAGATGATTGTATAATATCGTTGAAAGACATAAAAGAGGTGTGCTATAAACGGAAAGGAGAAGAGTGGGAAAAAAGGAAAGACCGGACAAACCGAAATGTAATTATAATCGTAATCGATCAATATACATATCATACCATAAACTTATTGCTTTATTCCCGAAGGCAGATAAAGAAAATACTTGCGATATTGGTCGGGAAACAAAAAGCAAAGATGTTATTGTCCGGAAAATCCTCGGTACAGGTTTAGCTTTTCCATAAATTCCGGCTTAAATCTTTTCCCAAAATTCATCAGTAAAATAGTGAAGATTTCAGCATTTAAAAAACAGCCCCCGAATTTGATTCGGGGGCTATTTGTTCTTGCGGGAAAAGCGCTGCCGCCTTTTTCCTTTTCCGTCTTACCGAAAAAACGCTGCCGTCGGTTTTCACAGTGCGCGGGAACGCCCCGCGGCGGAGGAATGCGGAAAGAGGGGGGGGCGGCAAACCAAACGCCCCGTTTCGTCATTCTTTATGCAAAACGCCCGTTTTGCCGTTGTCTTTTTGTTCTCGGAGCGGAAAGGCGGGAAAATATACCGAATTTTTACCTTCGAGATGATTTTTCCTGTAAACATAGGGAGTGCATTGAAAATATTCTCCGAATTTTGCGATGAACGCGCTCACGGATTCATAGCCGACTTCATAGGATATCTCCAAAAGGGGGAGGGAGCTGTTCGTTAAAAGGTAAGACGCCCTGCTCATTTTCGCCCCGATAAAGTAATCTTTCAGGGTAAAGCCCGTGTGTTTCTGAAACAGAACGGCAAAATGCGAATAGGAATATCCCGTATTCTGAATGAGTTCGGGAAGTCTTTTTTGCAGGCTCGCGGGTTTTTGGATCAGGTCGATAAAGTCCAGCACGCATTGCGGGATATTGCTTTCCGCAAGGTTTTCCTTTTTTTCCGCAAAGCCGAGAAGATAGATGATCAGAGAAGACGTGATCCTGCGGAGAGATGCGGGCATCTTGCCGATCGCCTGATAGGATTCGAGAGATTTCAGTTCGTCCATCAGGCTCTGCATCACCACTCCGGGCAGGGAGATCGAAAGGGGGCGTTTCGGGTTTATGAGGCGGCCGTACATTTCCGCGCCGAACACGCTTTCCGTTATTTTGCGCAGCGTTTCGTCGCCGATGTAAATATCCCGGTGTTTATAGGGATGGGCCGTTGTTTCGATGCAATGTTTATGTACCGGCCCGAACGCCATCACCGTGTTTTTCGGCGTGGGAAAGGATGCCCCTTCCACATAATTGACGCAGTTGCCCTCCGGAAACAGCGTAAATTCCCATTGCATATGCCCGTGCCATTGCGCGCCCACGTCGTATTCCATCGTAAAAATTTCGCCCGGCACCGTTAATTTCAGCAATTCTCTCATCGCCCTTCTCCCGAAAAAACGCCCGTTCCGTCCCGATTTTTACCGATTTCTTCGTTTTCGGAAAGGGACGTTTCTTCTTTGCCTTTCAGTTATTTTATACTTAAACTAAATCGCGTAAAGCCTTCTCAAATCTCTTGCAAACGTCGGTTTGCGGGAGATTTTTTTGCATTTTCGCCGTTCAGAAAACGTATGCTTTTCCCAAAAAAGCGGAAAAAACGGGCGTTTTCCGTTTCCGCGCGCTTTTCCCCGCCAAGCTGCGGGGCGGCTCGTTCAGATCAGCCGGATTTCCGAACAGAACGGATTTTTTATCGAACGGCGTTCAAAAAATTCGGGCGAGATCCGCTCTCCGTTCCAGAACGCGCCGTCGAAAAAGACCTTCCTGACCCCGCTCTTTTCGCTGTGTCCGCTGAAAGCGAACACAGGTTTCTGGCGGGCAAAACAACGGATGTTTTCCAGCCGCACGCCGCAGATGTCGCCCAGCTCTTCCTCGCTTTTGATCATGGAATATTCAAAATGCTTTTCGATATAGAACGACACGAACGGCGGGGCATACTCCCCGTCGTATAAAAAAGCGTATTTTTCGCCGTCTTTTAACTGGATGCGTTCGGGCCGGTTATACTCGTCGTATTCGGCGGAGATCTCCCGGAAAAGCACGTCCCCGCCCTTTTCGGTTTCGTAGCGGGGCATGGGGTCCGCAAAGACGTGCAGAACATGCTCCGTGCCGTAGGGTTCCACCGTGAAATACCCCGGGGCATTCAGGCGGATGACGATCTTTTCGCCAGGAACCACTTCGACGTCCGCGTCCAGATCGCGCGGCCTGATTTTCACGCTGCCGAACGGCTTTTGGGGATAAATGGCGATTTCCGCGCCGCCCGACGTCGCAAAGCAGAGAAAATTCACAAGCTCCGTCTGTTCTTTTTCCCGCTGATGCCCCGGCCAGCGCCTGTTGAAGGGAACGGCGGAAACCCGCGCGGTATCGGGCGGGGTTTCCCTGCCGTTGACGAAACACCGGTAATCAAAACACCGTTCCTCGCCCTCGCATACGGGATAAACCTTAAAAGCGCCGCCCCCGCGCCCTGCGTCCTTCATCTTTTTCCCTCCTTGAAAATACAAAAATCATCGCGTTTTCTTTCCCGCCCCGCCGCGCGGGGCGGATTTTACACACCCCGCGCATTCGGGGCGCGCCGCCGTAATAACCTATATACAGGCGCGCAAAACGGCGTACAAGCGCTTTTTAAACTCATTATACCATTCCGGGCGGCGGTGTCAAGGATTTTTCTCGCAATCGTGAAAAATCGATATTATTCCATAAGTTTTAGATAGAAATGCCTCCGCAACAGTGGTAAACTAAAAATAAGGTCCGCCCGCAGACAATCCAAAAACGGCGCGGAACATTTTTTCGGGAGGAAAAGATGAAAAAGAAACCTACGCATGCGCTCAGGATAGAAAACGGATTGAAATGCGGGTCCGCGTGGTTTGCATATCTCCTGCTCATCCCCGCGCTTTTCAATTTCTTTTTATTCTGGCTGTATCCGAACTTCAACTCCATCATCCTGTCCTTTCAGGGGATTCAGGGAGAATGGACGTTCGGCAACTATTTATTCGTATTCGAAGAACTTTTCGGCTCTTCGGACGGCGTTTTCGCCATAGCGCTGCGCAATACCCTGCTTTTCTTCTGCCAAGGGTATTTTATCACGCAGACGTTCAACGTGGTATTGGCGTATTTCATCTATAAAAAGATCGCCTTTTCCAAATTCTTCCGCTTTATTCTCTATCTGCCGAATATGTTTGCGGGCATCATTCTCGTGAGCATTTACAAAAACATCATCGGCTCGGAAGGTCCGATCATCACGTTTTTATACGAACACGGGCTGATCGGAGAGCGCATCATGCTGCTCAACACGACCAAATACGCCATCTGGGCCAGCATCGCATACAGCCTGTGGCCGAGCGTGGGCGGCGTGTTCTTGTGGTGCAGCGGCGCGATGGCGCGCATCCCGAAAGACCTTCTGGAAGCCGCCGCGCTCGACGGCATCACCCCGTGGAAGGAATTTATCCATATCATCCTGCCCATGATCAGCGGCACGCTTTCCACGCTGTATATCATCGGCATATCGGGCATTCTCGGTTCGGGCGGCGCCACGCTCTATCTCACGTTCGGCGAATACGGAACGACCACGCTTTCCTTCTGGATCTTCAAGCAGGTCTATACGGGCGGCGGATCGGGCACGAGTTCGGCGCTGGGGATCTTAATGACGCTCGTCACCATTCCCCTCATCTTCCTCGTGAAGTATCTTGCGAAAAAAGTAACGGCGGAGGTATCTTACTGATGGAAACCATAAAATACCGCAGCAAGCGGAGCAGCCGCGTCAAGCGCACGCGGGGCGAACGCATCCTGTTCGCGGTGATGTTCGTCATCCTGTTGATTTACAGTCTGACCTTTATCTGCGCGTACGTCATCACGTTTTTCAACACGCTCAAAGACCCCATCGAATACGCCCTCGGCAACACCTACCGTCTGCCGCAGGGGGAATGGCACTGGGCAAACTATCTCGAAGTGTTCGACATCCTCGTCGTGAACGACACGGGCTATCTGGGGATGCTCTTCAACAGCATCTGGGAAACGCTCCTCGGCATCATCCCGACTATCGCGAGCACGGCGATGACGTCCTACGCCTATTCGAGATATAAATTCGTCGGCAGGCGGGCGCTGTATTTAATCGCCATCATCCTGCTCACGATCTCCCTGCCCGGCTCGCTCCCCGCGACCTATAAACTGTACGGCGATCTGCACCTGCTCAATTCCCCGCTCTTTTACATCGGCGCAACGGCGGGGCTGGGGGCGAACTTCATCGTCATGTGCGGGTTCTGGAACAGCGTGAGCTGGGAATACGGCGAGGCCGCGTTCGTGGACGGCGCGGGGGACGCCACCGTGTTTTTCCGCATCATGATCCCGCAGGCGCTGCCCCTCATCGGCATCATGTTCCTGCTCGGATTCATGGGCGGCTGGGTGGACGCGAACACCTCCATGCTGTACCTTCCCGAATACCCCACCATCGCCTACGGGCTGTATCAGTACGAAGCGGCGTCCATGCGGGCGCTCAACTATCCCGTGTATTTCGCGGGGCTCATCCTGACGGCTATCCCCAGCGTCATCTTATACGCCGTTTTCCAGGATAAGATCATGACCTCGATGAATATCGGCGGACTCAAAGGCTGATATTTCAAAAATAAAAATTTATGAGGAGGAACCAGATGAAAAAAGTTTTCAAAGCCATTGCGCTTTCTTTGAGCGCGATCTGCCTGTTTTCGGCGGCGGGGTGCAAAAAACCCGTGGATAACTCCGAAAACACCATCGAGATCTTTGCGCTCGATGCAGGTTACGGCCTCGACTGGCTGTACGCCATGGAAGAGGTATTCGAAGAAAAAACCGGATACAACATCGAAATCTCGATCCAAGGTGATACCGCCATCGAACCGAAGATCAGATCCGGCCCGGATGTCAACACGACCGATCTGTTTATCACGGGCGAGGTGTGGAACCGCTATATCTCGCTGGGCGATAAGGCGGTAGCGGGATACGATTACATCCTCGAACCGCTCGACGACGTGTACGAATACGTTCCCGAAGGAGAAACGCTGAGCATCGGGGAGAAGATGTGGGGTTCTTTTAATACTTTCTTCCAAATGGAAGTGGAGGAGAACGGCGAATACGTCAACCACTACTACGCCATGCCCTGGGCGGCGGGCATGGGGGGGCTCTTCTACAATCAGGACCTCTTCACCCAGGCAAATCTGAGCGGAGAGCCGCTCACGACCGACCAGCTCATGGAATACTGCCAGGCGCTCAAAGACGCGAATATCATGCCCTATATCTATTCGGCGACGGACGATTATTTCAGCTATTGCCAATATACCTGGTGGGCGCAGTACGAAACCATCAAGGGCACGGAAAATTTCTGGAACTGCAAAGTGAACGACAACGCCATTCCCAGCGCGGCGATTTCGATGCAGATCTTCGACCAGGAAGGCATCCGCGAGATGTACAAGGTTTTCGAGGATATGCTGCACCCCGATAAGGGATACGTTTATTCCACGGTGGAAGAACTCGATTACACCACCGCGCAGGCGAGGTTCTTCGCGGGAGAGGCCGCCATGCTCCCCTGCGGCGACTGGCTGGAAAACGAGATGAGAAACGCCTCGTCCTCGCTCGATATCGGCAACATTCTGCCCATGCGCACGCCCGTGATCAGCGCGCTTTCCGACAAGATGAGCTATTGGGAAGAGAGCGTGAACTTCACGGAGGCGACGAGGGACGCGTCCTTCGCCGCAAAGCGCAAAGCATACGATGAAAAACTGCGCGATCTCGTGGAATATGCGGATAAGATCATCGCGGGGGAAACGGCGGAACTTCCCTCCTTTGCAAACGAAGCCGACGCGCAGATCGTCATCGCCGCGCGCAGGGTGTGCGACGCCCCCAGCCAGACGCACTCCATGGTAATTCCCGTATATGCCACGGCAAAGGAAGCCGCCAAAGAATTTTTGAAATTCACCGCGTCCGACGAGGGCATCGCGATCTACATCGCGAACACTTCGGGGTCTTACCTGCCCTATCTCTATGATCTGGAAAGCTATGCCGGCTACGACGATCTTTCGGAATTTTCCAAAAAGAAGTGGGATATCCTCTCCACGTCCGATTTCGTCCAGTATGTTTCCAAATGGCCCTCTCACTATCTCGGCGGTTTGGGCATTTCCCGCGGCGTGGAGCGCGTTTCGATAGCGTTCGGCTCGCGCGACGCGTCCGTCCGCACTACCGCGGACGCCGCGGTGAAGGCAAACAAGGATTATTTTACCGTGGACAGGATGGAAACCCTTCTCCGCAACGCGGGGTTGATCTGATCCGAAAAAAGGAGGAAAAAAGATGAAACTGAAAAAAGCGGCGAAAAGCGCCGCCGCTATCGCGCTGTCGCTCTGCATGCTCGCGGGCGGAACGGCGTGCAACGACCAGACGGGCGGAAGCGTTTCCGCCGCGCTCGGCATCGCGCGCTCGAGCGACAAAATTCTGCAGTCCTATGCGGGCGAAACCGCGGGCATGGTCAATCTCAGGGAAAAGTTCATGGGCTCGCTGACGGAGGATTTTTCCATCGTCGCCGTGCAGAACGAATACGAGAGCAAACAGATCATCATCACCCCCGAAACGGACGTGGCCCGCTATTACGTGACGGTGGGCGAATTCAAAAAAGGGAGCGATTCCCTTCCCGCGTCTGCGTTCGAGGTGAGCCACGAATATTATCACGAGATCGCCTCCATTTACGACGCGCAGTCCGAAATGCAGCCCGGCATGTATCCGGACGCCCTCCTGCCCATGGAAACGGCGGACGAATACGGGCTCAATACCATTCGGGCGGGGGAGAACCAGGGCGTTTACATCACGGTGAAGATCCCCAAAGGCCAGGCGCCCGGCGTATATACGGGGGAAATTTCCGTCGATTTAGACGGCGACGTGAAGAAGGTTTCCGCCTCGATCACCGTGCTCGATTACGAGCTGCCCGATAAGGTCAGCCTGCCCACCTGCATTCCGCTGCAGGTCGCCTATCTCTTCCAGGGCGAACTTTCCGATTCGCAGGAAATGTACGATCTATACAGCGAAACGCTGCTCGATTACCGCCTCGCGGTGATGTATCCCGAATCTTATTACTGTTCGAGCGCACAGGATACGCAGTACGTGGAGTTCAACACGGAGATCGCCACCGAAAAGGCGCTCGAAGCGGCGAAAGACGAGCGGGTTTCCGCCTACGCCATCAAGGTTTACGAATTTGCGGACGCCACTTATAATTACGTCCTTAATCAGGAACTTTTCCTCATCTATCTGCAGGCGTATATCGATAAGAGCGTGGAATCGGGCGTGAACCTCTTTGAAAAGGCGTACGTTTACATGGGCAACATCATCGACGAGCCCGATCTCGGCGGCGAATTCGCGCAGGAGAGGGCGAACCACGTCTGCCGCCAGTACGAAGAAGTCCTTCTGCAGGCAGAACAGTACGCCCGCAGCGTGGGCGCGAGCCGGGAAGTCATCGACGGGGTTCGCAATCTTCCCCACGTCGTCACGGGGGCGTATTCCGACAAACTGCCCGAAGTGCAGACCTACTGCCCCACGGCGGACATTTTGTCCACTTCGGCAACCCTCGACGACTACCGCGCGCTGCGCGAAGAAGGCAAAGATTACTGGTGGTACACCTGCACCCAGCCCAAGATCCCATATCCTTCCTATCATATAGACGACAACGGGGTTTCCTCCCGCGTGATGTTCTGGATGATGAAGGAATACGACATTTCGGGCTATCTCACCTGGGAGCTGGCGTATTATATAGACGGTTCCGTTTCCCCCGCCGAAGAGGTGAAGGGCATGGACAATTACGATAACGTGCACCGCTGGGGCGACGCCTACGGCGACGGCTGGCTGGTGTATCCCGGCACGCCCTTCGGCATCGAAGGCCCCGTGCCCTCGATCCGGCTCCACACCATGCGCGACGGGCTGGAAGAATACGAGATGCTCACCGACATCGAAAATATGTACGCCGCCCTTTCGCAGACCTACGGTGCGGAAATTTCGGCGGACGGCATCCTCACCGAACTTTACGCCTCGCTGTATAACGACAACCGCGTTTACTGCTCGAGCGAAGACGTGGACAACGCCAAGATCCTGCTCGCGAAACTCGCCGTGCTGGCGAAAGACGGCGTGGCGGTGGACGATTATTCCATCGGCGCGGACGGCACCGTGAGCGCCGATGTCTATGCACCCGAAGGCGTTCAGGTAACGATCAACGGGCAGAGCGTTTCCGGCACCCCCTCCGCGGACGGCACGCGCTATACGGTTTCCTCTTCGGCGGATACCTTCTCGCTCGCGGCGGAAGGAACGGAAATCTCCCTTGCGAGCAAAACCGAGGTCATCTGCGCGCCCGACGTTTCCCGCGTGAGCGTGTACGACGAAAATCAGGAATACGACGAAAGCGCGAGCGTCTCCATGAACGAGGAGAGCGGCGGGGTGCGCGTGCAGCTCAAAGAAAACAGCACCCGCCTCGATTACCGGCTCGATCAGAACGCGGTCACTTCCGATACGAAGTCGCTCATCGTATTTATCAGATACGAGGGCGCGGCAAAGATGAGAACGAATATTTCCCTTTACGGAAACGCCCTCCGCGTGCTCGACGCCGTCTATCTTGAAAACGGCATGAACGCGCTGCGTTTCGACAGGATCGGGGATTTCGACTGGTCCGCGCTCCGCCGCGCCAATTCGCTGGTGTTCACCTTCTCGGCGGGCAATGCCGCCACGCTGGAGATCTGCGGCGTGCTCGCCTTAAACTGAAAGGGAGGAAAAAATTATGGTTAAAAAGATCATCGCTTTGCTCGCGTGCGCTTTCCTTCTCCCCGCGGCGGGGTGCGCCCCCGCGGACGGGGACGGAAACGGCGGCACGGAAGGCACGGTTTCCATGTATCGGCAGGTGAGCGGATTTGAAACGACGGAGGAATTCTTCCCCATGGATTTTGAAAACCGCTTCGGGCAGATCCGCCTCAACACGGATAAAAGTTACGTTACGGAAGGCAGCGCCTCCGCCAAACTCGAAGTGTGGGGGGATTTCCGCGACAGCACCGCCGATCCGTACATGATCGTCAACCTCGAAGGGGAGGAAACGGATCTGCGCCGCCTGCGCGCGGTGGAATTCGACCTCTTCAACCAGAGCGGCGCGGACTGCCAAATCGGCGTGGCGCTCAAAGCGGACGGGTTCACCACGGAATATCAGTACGTTTCTGCAAAACAGGGGAAAAACGAAATCAGCGTTTCCTTCGACCTCGTGGGCGTGGCGCTCGCCGCCGACCTCACCGCGGGGGAGGGCGTGCTGCTGCAATTCCCCAAGGCGGCGGATTTCGAAGATGCGAAGACAAACCTGTTCTATCTCGACAACATGGGCTTTTCCCTTTCGCTGAAAGAACCCACGCCCCTTTCCATCGAGCTGGACGAAAACGAATTCTGCTCTTTCGATAAGGAGTATCAGAAATACATGACGGTCGTCGGCGGCGTAGGGCCTACGGACGGCTGCCAGCCCGTTCTCTCGATCAACGAAGATCTCAACTACGTGAGCGGGCAGAGCGGAAAATCGCTCAAAGTCGTGCTGCCGACCGGGCTTCCGCCCATTAACGACGGCTGGCCGTATTTCACCTTCGTCGGCTCGCTGTTCGAAGCGGTGGATTTCGCGAAATATGCAGAGGAGGGCTACAGCCTCGCTTTCGACGTGTACAATACGGGAGCGGACTTTAATTTCGGCCTCGAAGTGCAGCCTGCCGATTCTACGGTTTCCAAAGGATACAGCGTGGCGGTCACCTGCCCGAAAGGATGGAGCACGCATACTTTCGATTTGAGCGCATGGAACAGCAACGTGACCGAGGAGCGGCCCGTAAAACTGACGGACAACGTAAAGGAATTCTGGCTCTCGTACAGTAAATTCGCCACGGCCGACAAGGTGTTCTATTTCGATAATTTCCGTTTTGTGAAAAACGCGTAAATTTTTAAGGAGGAAAATATGAAGAAAAAAACGAGATGCAGGGCGGCGCTCGCCTTTGCGGCCTGCCTGCTCGCGGCGTTCGCCGCGATGTTCGCCTTCGCCTGCCACCAGACGGGCGAAGGCGGCGGGAACGGCGCGGAATTCGTTGCGGATATCCCCGCCGATACTTCCGCGGAATACGGAGGCAGTTATTCTTTCGAAACGGTGGCGGGGCTGTATAACGGCTCCGTGATCGTGGAGCCTTCCGTTTCCGTATCGCTGAACGGGGAGAGCGTGCAAACCGAAAACAACGCCGTCCCCCTGAACAGTCTGGGAGAATATATCATAACCTACACGTTCACCCTGCCCGACGGCACGAACAAGACCTATACGCAAAAGGTCACCTGCGTGGACACAAAAGCGCCTTCCATCGTGCAGGACGGGGAGATCGCCTCGAAATACCGTTTGAACGACACGGTAACGCTGCCGTCGTTCACCGCGATCGACCTTGTGGACGGAACGATCGTTCCCTCCGTAACCGTTTATAACGGCGAGGAAACGGAAGAAAATATCGTTCCCGTTACCGATAATGCCTTCGAGATCGAAAACCGCAACGGCTACACCGTCGTGGCTACGGCGGAGGATAAGAGCGGCAACGAAGCCGTGCGGCGGCTTTCCGTAAACGTGTTCGAGGAAAACGAAATCGAATTCTTCAACGTGCAGAGCTATGCGGAAAGCACAATCGGCGCGGCGGGCGGCGGCAGCGGTTTCTACAATACGGACAGCAAATACGTCTTCGAGGGCGCGGGTTCCATGCGCTTTTACACGACGACGGACGGAAGGTGGATCATGATGCGGCTCTCTTCCACCGCGAACATGGATTTTTCCGAAGTTTACGGCGTCAGTTTCTGGGTGTATAACGACAGCCCGCGCGCTTACAACGTCGATTTTCAGACCTACACGCCCGACGACAGCGTTCCTTCCAAAATGATCCAGAGAACGCTCATCCCCGCGGGGTGCTGGACCAAGGTATTCGTGCCGCAGGC
>CALVZR010000035.1 GCA_944372565.1 uncultured Clostridia bacterium
CTCCGTGGTGTTCGCCTGAACCGTATGTTTTGAAAAAATCCGGTAAAATCGAAAAAATTTTCGGGATCGGTATTGTCAATCGCCTGTTTTTCTGTTAAACTGTAAGCAGCGGGGGCTTACGAAAGAAAAATGTTGAGGCGAATCGTCAATATCCGGCCGATAGTGATCGTCGCCTCGGGCTTTTGCTCGGGGCTTTTCTTTGCGTCCGCTTCGGCGGTTTCGCCCGCCCTCGGCGCCGTTCTGCTCGCGTGCGCGCTTGCCCTGGCGCTTCTTTCCCTTTTTCTCTTTCCTGAGCGCCGTTCCCGAACGCGGGTTGTTCTCACGGCGTGCGCGATGCTCGCCGCCGCGCTCGCCTTCCTCGGCGCGTTCGTTCAGTTCGCCCGCTTTTCCGCGCGGGAATTTCCCGATCGGGTTTACGCGGTGAACGCCCGCATAGACGGCGTTACCGATTACGGGAACGGATATTACCGTTTGATTTTGTCGGACGTTTCCTTTAAAAACGGCGGCACGAAATATAAAATCGCGCTCTATCTTTCGGGAAAGGATGGGGAGTTCGACGTCGGAAAAAGGATTACTTTTTCCTCTTCTTTGGAACAGCTGCCGCTCGTATCGGAGGGGCGGATCTCCGCGAACAACGTGGTGAACGGCGTCAAATACAGGGCGGAGCTGGGCGCGGAGGATACCTACACCCTTTCCGCGGGGAAACAGACGGTTTTCGAGAGGGCGAACGCTTTTTTGCGATCGTCGCTCGAAGCGGGGTTGGGAGAGGAGGAATTTCCCGTGGCGTTCGCCCTGCTCACGGGGGACGAAACGCTTATGGACGGCGAAGTGCTGCAAAACTTCCGTTCCGGCGGCGTGGCGCACATCTTCGCGGTTTCAGGGCTGCACATCGGCTTTTTATACGCCGCGCTGTCCTTTCTCGCCAAAAAACTCCGCGCGCCCCAAACGCCCGCCTTTTTCGTCATTCTCGCCGCCCTGTTCTTCTACGCGGGCGTGTGCGGGTTCACGGCGTCGTCGGTGCGCGCCGCCGTGATGTGCGCCGTTTCGATGTGCGCGAAAAGGGGAGGGATGAAATACGACGGGCTTTCCGCGCTCGCCTTCGCGGCGGCCGCCGTCTGCCTCGTTTCGCCCGCGCAGTTCTTCACCGCGGGCTACCGCCTTTCTTTCGCCGCGGTGTTCGGCATCCTTCTTTTGTCGCGGCGCATTTCGTCCGTGCTGAAATTTCTTCCGGAAAAACTCGCGTCCGCTTTGGGTGCGTCGCTTTCCGCCCAGCTCGGCGGATTGCCCGTGTGCCTCTGGTATTTTTCCAACCTTTCCCCGTTTGCGGTCGCGCTCAACCTCTTTGCCGTTCCCGCCGTCTCCGTGCTGTTTGTCGCCCTTTTGTTCGGCGCGATCGTCGGCGGAGCGTTTTCCGTGCCCGTTCCCGCGCTGTTTTTGCAGAGATATCTCGTGCGTTTCGTCGTGGAAACCGTGATGCTCGTCGATTACGGCAAACTGGCGATCGTATGCATTTCAATGGGCGGGGCGCTCGCCGCGGCGTATTACGCATTGCTTTTGCTTTCGGCGGGTATGGTCAATCTGAAAGGGAAAACCCTCCGCGCCGCCTGCGTGTTTTTAGCGGCGGTCGTTGTCGGGGGAACGGCGTTTTCTTCGGTGCGGGAATACCGCGCCGCCGATCTTTCGGTTGTTGCGGAATCGAATTTTCATGCGGTCTGCCTTTCCTGCCGCGGGGAAAATTACATCGTCGTTCTGCGGGCGGAAGGGCTTTTTTCCGCCTACGGCGCGGAGCGCTTTCTCTCGTCGCGCGGAGAAGAACGGGCGGACGTGCTCTTCGCCGCGGAGGATATAGACGTGATCGCCGCGCTGTCCCGCCTGTCGCGGCGGGCGGAGATCGGAAAAATCTATTTTACGGGAGAATACGACGCGGAAGTGCTCGCGAGAATCTTTTCCCGCCCCGCGGAGGATTTTATCCGCGTCGGGGAGGACGACGGCATCCCGATAGGGGAACACGATCTGCGCGCG
This sequence comes from uncultured Clostridia bacterium, assembly GCA_944372565.1. Taxonomy (GTDB): domain Bacteria; phylum Bacillota; class Clostridia; order Christensenellales; family Borkfalkiaceae; genus UMGS775. The sequence continues at coordinate 2,023 of CALVZR010000035.1, forward strand.
GACGGAAAAACTGCGGTGTTCTCCTTCGGGGAGGAACGGCTGTTGTTTTCCTCCGCGGAATATGCGGGCGGGGCGTTTTACGATTTTGTGGCGGCGCCCTCTTTTGCCGAGGACGCGGAAGAGCGGCAGGGACAGATCTTTCTCCCGTTTGCGGAAGCGGCGGAGGAAAATTTCTCGCTGAAAATCTACGAAAGGTAAGCGAAACGAATGCAAATGTCTTGCAAAAAAGAGAAAAAAATGTTAAAATATGCGTTGAATAAAAAGTTCTGCGCGAAGGGGAACGGTTCGTGAAGTTTACGGAGTTGAAAAAATACCTCGCTGCGGGGGGAGCCGATCCCGTGTATCTCGTCACGGGGGAGGACGCGTATTTCCGGGAAAGGAGCGTCGAATTCCTGAAAGGGAGGTTCGTTTCGCAGCCGCAGCTCAACGCGGCGGTTTTCGAAGGCGACGCCGTGCTCTCTTCTCCCGCGGCTTTTCTCGCC
>CALVZR010000036.1 GCA_944372565.1 uncultured Clostridia bacterium
CATATTTTTCTTTCAAAAAGCAAAGATCTCGAATATTGGGGGCACCACACCACCCTCATCAAGGGCTGCGGCACAAAGGGGTGGTGGAACGCCGTGAAGGTGGGCGCCGGCCCCGCCCCCATAGAAACGAGCGAAGGCTGGCTGCTTTTCTATCACGGCGTAAACGGCAACTGCAACGGGCTGATTTACAGTATGGGCGTCTGCCTGCTGGATCTGGACGATCCGTCCAAGGTCATTTATAATTGCAGCGGCCCCGTTCTGCTGCCCGAAACGGCATACGAAATGACGGGGTTCACCCCGAACGTCATTTTTCCCTGCGCCGCGCTGTGCGACGCGCAAACGGGGCGCATCGCCGTCTATTACGGCGGCGCGGACACCGTTTTGTGCCTCGCGTTCACCACGGCGGCGGAGATTTTTGATTTTTTAAAGAAACATCATGTGTGAACGGAATTTTTCAATGCAGGAATATCAGATCGTTCTGCCGGGCGGTGCCTCCGGAATTCTGCGCTTTGCCGCCGCCGAATTCGCCCTGTTTTTCAAGGAAGCCGCGGGCAGGGAACTTCCCGTGGTTTCGGAAAGCGGCTATCGCGGCGGCTGTTTCGTTTCGGTGGGGAATACCGCTCTTTTGAAAAACAGCGGGCTTTCCCGCGAAGATTACAGCCGCGACGAGGTGCGGATTTTTTGCAGAAACAAAAATCTGTTTCTCACGGGCGAGAACGAACAGGCGTGCTGCTATAGCGTTTACGTGTTTTTTGAAAAGGTTTTCGATTTGAAAATTTTCACGGAATCGCTGTGGACGATGGAAAAAAACGAACGCTTTGCCTTTGAAGATCTTACGATTTGTGAAAAGCCGGATATCCCTTTCCGTATGAGCGCGCGCTACAACCTGGAAGACGGGCCGCTCGAACAGATGATGCGTTTCCGCACGGGCGACAGGATGAAGATCTGGACGACCTACGGCCACACCTTCTGGTACGTGATGCCCGTGGAAAAATATTATGAAAAGCATCCGGAATGGTTTTCCACCTATCATAACGAGGGCAGAAAGCCCGCTTCCAACCACGACTGGCAGGCGTGCGTTACGAACGAGGAATTTATAGACGAATATGTGGAACAGCTGAAAACGCATATCCGCGCGCATCCCGATTCGGTTTACGTTTCCGTTTCGCAGAACGACGGGGGACAGAAACCCTGTATGTGCGCGAAATGTATGGAAAGCTATCGCCGCAATCATAAAAACTGGAGCGGCGTTTACGTGGAATTTGCCAACGCGGTGGCGAGAAAAACCACGAAATGGCTGCGCGAGGAAATGCCCGAACGCGCGGACAAAATGATGTTTTCGCTTTTGTCGTACGGGGTTACGTCCTTCCCGCCCGTGGACGAAAACGGCCAACCCTTCGCGCGGTGCGACGATAACGTGGCGATCTTCTTCGCGCCCATCATCGGAAACCGCGCCACGCCCTACACGGACGTGACGCATTTCGTCGATTTCGGCGACTGGGAAATCGGGAACCGCAAAACGGGGCGCTGGCTGCAAGGCTGGCTGAAATGCGCGAAAAACGTGGACATGTGGAGTTACGGCGTGGATTACGGCAATTATCTGCAGCCGTATAATCTGTGGGATTCGGTGCAGGAAAATCTTATAGAGTTTAAAAAACGCGGCGGCAGATTATATTTTGAAGAGGCCACGCACAAAGACCCGATGACCAATTTCGACGAGTTGAAACGCTATGCGGAAAGCCGCCTGATGTGGAACGTATCTCTGGATCTGCACGGGCTGATCGTCGATTTTATGAAAGCGTATTACGGCGCGGCGGGCTGGAAAAAGGTCTATGAATATTTTGAATTGATGAACCGCCATTTCAAAGACACCTGCAATCCGCTCGATTACGGCAAAATCGCGGATACGCACGGGGGCGCGGTGGATAAAGAGCATTTTCCGCGGGCGTTTCTGGAAACGTGCCACAAGCTGTTCGACGAGGCGGTTTTGCTGAACGAAACGTTGAAATCCCACGAAAAATACGGGTTTTATAAAGAAAACATCAAAACGGAGCAGATCGTTATCGGCTATCTTTTGCTGAAACTGTTTTCCGAAGAACTCGGCGAAAGCGAGAAGAAAAAATATTTCGAAGAATTTGCCTTCTACGGCGCAAAAAAAGGGCTGAAAGGCCTGGGCGCGGCGGGGAGTTTCACCTCGGAACTCGAAAAGCTGAAAGCCGCGCTTTGAAGAAAGAACGCATTCGCCCCGCCCGCGGCAGTCTGCCGCGGGCGGGGCTTTTATCGAAAGCTGTGCCGTGCGGAACCGCCTCCGCCCGTTTTTAAAAAACTTCTGCAAAAAGACTTCATATCGTTGCATTTTGATTTTTTTTGTGATATTTTATTAAAAAAAACGGAGGGAAAAATGTTCAGGCTGAGATCGGGATTTTCGCTGAAATTTACCGACGAAAATTATTTGAAACATCTGGAAGAAGCCGTGGAAGAAAAGTTCGACGCGGTGGATTTCGATATCGCCGGCAAATGGTATGCGGAGGAAGAGGAAAAGGAATATTACAAACATCTTGAAGACGGGCTGAAAGCGCTGAAAAACACGCCCCTTACGCTGAACGGCGTGCATATCTCTTTCGGCAATCGCTGGGATATATCTATAACGGAGGAGCGCGCGCGGAAAAACATTGTGGAAAATATCGCGCGGGTAATGGAGCGGATCGATCCCGCCGCGCCGTTCTGCTATATTCTGCACGGGAGTTTCGAACCCATTGCGGAGGATGAACGCGAGGCGAAACTGGGCGCATGCATCCGTTCTTTGCGGGAACTGAAAGGATATACTTCCGCGAAGATCTGCGCGGAAGTTCTGCCGCGCACCTGTTTGCTGAATACGTCCGAAGAGGCGAATTTCGCGGCGGACGAAGCCGGCGTGCAAATTTGCCTGGACGTGAATCATCTGCTCAAAGAAACGCCGCAGGAAGCCGTTTTGAAAATCGGGAAGCGTATTGCCGCACTGCACATTTCCGATTACGATTTTACGGACGAAAAACACTGGATGCCGGGGGAGGGAAAGATCGACTGGACGGCGGTTCTTTCCGCGCTGGAAACCATCGGATACGGCGGCGTTTTCAATTACGAAGTGGCCCGCCCGCCCGAAGAGATCAAGAAAAATTACGAAGAACTGTTCAGAAAATACAACGAAAAAAAGAACCCGAAATAAATCGGGTTCTTTTTTTATCCGTTCGGTGAATTATACTATTGAACGCCGCGCTTTAAATGCGGAAATCCCGTTTGTTTTTCTGCTGTATTTTGCGATATTGACCCGGCGTGATGCCGAAGAGTTTTTTGAATTCCTTGGAAAAATAAGAATAATCGTTGTATCCCACGGCAAACGCCACGTTTTTAATGCTCGATTCGTTTTTATCGAGCAAAAGCCGCGCCTCCCGCATGCGCACTTCGATCAGATATTGATTGATGGTTACCGAAGAAAAGTTGCGGAAGATCCTGCAAAGATAGGAATGGCTGATTAAAAGTTTTTTGCCGATATCGTCGATCTTGAAAGCGCTGTCCGTATAATTGCTCTCGATCATGTCCAGAGCCTTTTGGAAATAGTATTCTTTTGAAAACGCCAGAGGGGTTTCGCCGCGGTTTTTGATTCTTTCCTCCGTGATGCAGGCGAAAATTTCCAGGGCGGTCGAAATGGCGCGCATCTGCATGGCGTCGTTTTCCGCGGGGCAGAAGTCGTACAGGCGGGCGACGGCGTCCCGTATCTTTTCCGCGCAGTCGGCGCAGGAATAAACGGGGGAGGCGATGGAAAAGAGCGCCTGCGTAAAGACCTGCTGAAACCCTTTTCCGTTCATGCCCACCCAGAAAAACGTCCACGGATCGTCCGGGTCGGGCGTGGTGGTTACCGTTACGTTGGGCGGCGTGAAAAAGGCGTCGTTTTCCTGCAGATGATAGACTTTTCCCGCCAGATTGAACGTGCCCTTTCCCTTCATCACGAAATGCAGGGTGTAGTGCGACTGGATCCGCGCCCCGTCCGCCCGCCGTTTCGTGAAATCGTGTATGCCGAATTCGTTGGAAGCGAGTTCGAGGACTTTATTGTTGTAGTATTGTACGATTTCTCCTTTTTCCTTAAATCCCGGTTCGATTTTCAGCATCTAAAAAAATCCTTGTTTTCTGTTTTTCCTTTTTTCTTCTATTATATCAAAAAGAGTACCAAAGTCAATAAAAATCGGCAATTTCAGGCGTAATTCTATGATTTTTTTGTCGGGGGGGGGGTGAATATAGTTCAAAAAAATACAATTAATGGATAAGAATCTATCTTGAATTGCTGTTCAAAATGATATATTATGTTAGCGGAATACCAAGGAGGTAATCGAACTTTGAAAAAATTTTTCGCGTTGCTTTTAACATGCATTATGGCGCTCGGCGCCACTGCCTGCGGCAGATTGGTGGAAGACGACGATAAACGTCCTTCCATTTATATTTCGCTGTTCAACGGCGGTTACGGAAGAGAATGGCTCGATACGATCGTAAACGATTACAATGCGGAGAAACAGGAAGACAAGTATAAGATCACGATCCGTGCGTCCAAGGACGAATTCAACACCATCCTGAGCAATCTGCAGTCCGGCACGGCGATTTACGATATGTTCCTGACCAACAGCTATGTATATAAAATGATCGATGCGAATCTCCTGGAAGATATTTCCGACGTGTGGGATTCCACGCCTGCGGGCAGCGATGAAACCATCCGCGGCATGATGACCGGCGCGGAGGATTACGCGATCGCTTACAGCGACGGAAAAGGCGGCTTATATGCGCTGCCCATTCAGGAAAGCGTGCGCGGTTTCGTTTACGACCACGAACTTTTCCTGCAATACGGTCTGCTTTATAACGACGCGGGGCAGTTCATCTCCTCGCCCACGGAAAAACTTTCCGACGGAAAGGACGGCAAGAGCGGCACGTACGACGACGGTCAGCCCGAAACGGAAGCGCAGTGGGAGGCGATGGCGCGCAAGGCGTATCAGACCCTCGGCTATGCTTTCATATACAGCGGAAAATTCAGTAACTATCTGAACGATATTTACGAAATGATCGCCGCACAGTACGACGGCGTGGACGCATATATGCTCAATTACACCTACGACGGGCAGTATGATTTCGATAACGACGGCGTTTTGGGAGAAGACGAAAATCATGATAACGACGACGTTACGGAAGAAGACGAAACGATCACGATCGAAAACGGCTACCGCGTGGCGGAAATGCGCGGCAAGCTGAAAGCCCTCGAATTTATGGATAAATACCTCGCCTGCAAGGATGCCGATCTCGGCATAACCAACCCGTACACCGATCCGAGAGCGGGTAATCTCAGTTATTCGCATACCGACGCGCAGACCGATTTCATCTCGAAGACGGCAAAGAACGAAAAGACAAAGATCGGCATGCTCGTGGAAGGCGACTGGTGGGAAAACGAATCGAAGATGGTTTTCGACGATCTGAAAAACGAACTCGGTTACGACGACTATGCTTTCAGAACGCACGAATACCGCTTTATGACGCTTCCGTATTTCGACGGGCAGAAAGAAGAGGGTTCGGTTTATACGATCGCGGACAATATGTATATCGGGCTGAAAAAGCAGACGGATCCTGAAAAAGAGGCGATTTGCAAAGACTTTATGACCTATATGTTCCAGCCGAAATACATTCAGAACTTCACGGTTGCCACGGGCGGCGTGATGCCGTACGACGTGGAGCTCACCGAGGAGCAGGAAGCGCAGCTGAGTCCGTTCTCGAAAAACTTCCTCGAACTCTATCACGACCCCGCGAACAAGTTCATCAACCCGCAGCTGTATCAGAATAAATATACGGCTATCCGCGCGGGGCTGCCTCTGCCCACCGAAACGGAGATCGGAGCAAACAGCTATTATATCGTGATGAACGGTCTGTATTATTACAGCGCGCAGGAATATTACGACGGCTTACTCACGCGCAGGACGAAGGATAACGCATGGCAGACCTATGTAGATCTTTACAACAACTATATTGCGGCAAGAGGATAAAGTATGGAGAAAACGGCGGAGCGTAAAAAACTGAAACCGAGCAAAAAGCAGGTAACGAAAACGATTTTTCTCACGTGCATGCTCATTTACCCGCTCGCTCAGTTTCTCATCTTTTACGTCTATTTGAATTTCAACAACATCATCATGGCATTCCAGGGAATGCGGCCGGACGGCTCTACCTACTGGAACGCGTTTGAAAATTTCAAGTTCGTGTTCCATGGGGTGGACAGCACGCTCATCAACATTTCGTTCTGGAACAACCTGAAAATGTTTGCCCTCACGCTCGTGATCGGCATGCCGCTCAATCTTCTTTTCGGGTATTATCTGTATAAAAAGAAGTTCGGTTCTTCCATCATCCGCGTGGTCTATATGCTTCCGAATATGGTTTCGGGCGTCGTGATCACCCTGCTGTTCATGAAATTCATGGAAATCGGGTTTCCGCAGATGATGCAGGAGCTGTTCGGAATACAGATTCCGAATCTGATCCGGAACAACAATTCGGCTTTCGGCGTTCAGGTGTTTTATACGCTCTGGCTGGGGTTCAGTACGTCGATCATCATCTATTCGAACGCGATGTTTTCCATAGACGAAGGCGTTATCGAAGCGGGAAAGATCGACGGAACGACCACGCTGCAGGAACTTTTCCGCATCGTTGTGCCGCTGATTTTCCCCACGATTTCCACCTATATGATCACGGGCGTGGCGAGCATCTTCACGGTGGCGGGCAGCTTGTATCTTTTCTACGGACTCAACGACGTTCCGCAGAAAACCTATATGATGGGTTTTTATCTCTTTAAAATCGCCATGGCGGGAGACCTTACGGCATACCCTGTTGGCGCGGCGGTTTCGATCCTGATCACCATCGTAACCGTGCCTCTCACATTGGGAGTCCGGTGGTTGCTGAACAGAGTTGATCCCATGCGGGACGTATATGGAGACATCGCATGAAACAACACGTGAAAAAGAAAAGAATCAAAGAGGCAAAGGCGCTGTTTATCGTAGTGGGGATCATATTCCTGATTCACGGTCTTTCGCTTTTGCTCCCGTTTGTGTGGATGATTATGACCTCTTTCAAGGGGAGGCTCGATTATGCGGACAGCTTTCTGGGACTGCCCACGACGTGGCGTTTCGAAAACTACACGAGTATTTTCGAAATCCTGAAAGTGGAAGTTATCCGAAACGGACAATTTTACGAATACAACATTTTCGGAATGCTGGGAAACAGCCTTATCCTCGCGGTGTTCAAGAGTTTCTTTTCCCTGCTGAGCGTGGTGCTTTGCGCGTACTGCGTGGCGAAATATGATTTCAAACTGAGAAAACTGCTTTTCAATATCAACATATTCGTCATGGTGATCCCCATTGTGGGAAGTCTGGCAACCACGCTCACCGTGTATCGGCAATTCGGGATATACAATAATTTCCTGATGTATATCATTTTCCCGGGTTCGCCGTTCGGGTTCAACTTCCTGTTGCTGTACGGGGCGTTCAAGGCAATTCCGAATTCTTATTCGGAGGCGGTGTTCATCGACGGCGGGGGACACCTTACGGTGTTCCTGCGCGTGATCATTCCCGTGATGCTGCCCACGCTTTCGGCATTGTACATTTTGTCGTTTATCGGGTTGTGGAACGATTACAGCGCGTCGCTGATCTATCTTCCCAGCGTGCCCACGCTGGCGTACGGGCTGTATCTGTTCCAGTACGACTCCGCGAAATACGGCGCGAGTCTGCCCGAAGTTCTGGCAGGGTTTGCCATTTGTTCCATCCCTTCGGTAGTGCTGTTCTGCTCTTTCCAGAAGGTGATCACGCAGTCTCTTACAGTCGGCGGACTGAAAGAATAAAAAAAAGGAGAGAAAATTATGAGTGAAGCACGCAGGTCAAAAGTCTTAAAATTGTTTCTGGCAATTTTAAGCACGGTTTTTGTCTTTTGCATGGCGGCGTTCGTATGTGCGCCCGCCGTGTATGCGGAAGGCGAATTTTCGAGCGTCGGCGACAGATACTTTCATACGGACACGGAAGGCGCTACGGTAGAGAGCTTTTTGAATAAGGCGTCGGTAATACAGCCCACATATAGAGGGCTCAGAACGGAAGTTACGGTACCCGAAGGAACGGAAAACGTAGAAATTACTTTTAACGCTATGGTAGATCCCAGGCAGAAAAGTATCATTCAGTTCGATATCGCCGAGCCCCAAACTGCGGAAGCGGATGCAATCGTGGTAACGTTTACCGCTTTGGCAGATCCGACAAAGCAGATTTCCCTGATCAGTGTAAACCGAAAAGAGGCAAACGGGGATGAGCGTTGCTGGCTGAGCGTTTCTTTAACGGACGATTTGTATTTTGAAAACGGTTTTACCTACATAACGGGAACGGAGCAGTCGCCTATCGGCCGCAGACCGAATGGAAACTACGATGAAAACGGTTTTACGCTTTGGTCTTATGCCGGAGCATCGCAGGCTTTTATATACGGCGCGATTTTCGGCGGAGAGTATCAGATTTTCCTTACCGAAACGGGAGATGTAAAGACAAACGACACTACGGTTATCGCGAATATTCTCGATGAAAGCTATCTGGCGGCGAGCAGGGCAAATCTTGCCGGCAGCGAATATGCAGAACGCTATACGGCGGAATACGCGCAGCAGGTAATCGATGCGATGAAAGCCGGGGATTCGGGTACAGGCTTCGGGAATACGGTGATGAGTATCAAATATTACGGGCTCAAAACGACGAAAGTGGCAACGCACATTCGCCAAATGAACGGGCAGTGGCTGACCGATAACGGTAATGTGGATTTTGTGATCAATCAATCGATGAAAGCTTATGCTTTGCCGAAAACGGACGTGCTGAATGCCGGGGAAACCTATACCGTCGGAGATTTGTTTGATATTTACACCGCCTATCGTTCGGAAGGCGCTGATGTCTCTTTTGCAACCGGGTACTTAAATGAAGGCGTAGAAACAAACGGAGACGCGACCTGGATAGATTTCGGATATAACAGAAATCCCGCTACAAATAAAACATTCAGCGTGCCTGCCGGACAAAACAACTATGCCATCAAGCTTATGACGTATAATTCCGATAATTACGGCGTAACGGGATACGGGCCTGCTATTGTTTATAACTTCAAAGTGGAATATCCGATAGAAGCGACGTTTTCGGTGAACGGGGAAGTTACGGAGAGCATCGGCGTTGCGGCGGCGGGGGAAATCACTTTGCCCGAAGCCGCCGAAATGGACGGCGCCGTGTTCCTCGGCTGGCTTGCGAACGGCAGCCTTTACGGCGCGGGCGCAAAATATACGCTTTCACAATATACGGCTTTCCAGGCGGCGTTTATCGAATTTACTTACGACGGAACGGCGTCCGTAAGACTGGGCGAACCCAGGGGTATCCGCTTTATCGCGCAATTCGATAAAGCCACCGCGGACGTTCTTCCCACACTGAACGACGTATCCTATTCCCTGGGGATGCTCATCACCTCGGAAGGTTCCTCCAAGAGCGTGGATATCGAATGCGATTCGGAAAAGATCTATTCCGACGGCGATTATTATAAATTTAACGCCGCGCTCGTAAACATCAGGGAAGAAAACCTCACGCGCGTCTATTATGCGCAGCCCTATATGAAAATCACGTATTCCGACGGAACGACCGCAACGATCAACGCCGCGGTGAAAGATACTTCCGGCCGTTCGTATGCAGGCGTGATCACCGCCGCATATAACGACGTGCAGGAGGAAGCGGGCGGCGAATATCAGACCGAAGTTATCTGGAACGGACAGACAAGGTATGCAAAATGCAGCGCGGAAACCTATGCGCTCATTGCCGAACTCTACGAGAGTTTACCCACACAGGAATAAGGAGGAGAAAACATGAAAAAACTATATCTGAAACCGCAAGCGGATTGCATGAAATTTCAGACGCTCAACATTTTAAGCGTTTCCGAGCTCGATAACCTCGGAAACGATATCGATTGGACCGATGCATCGAATGAAAATTCGAAATGGTAAACGTCGGATGCGCAAAATATTGCCGCCGCAAGGCGGCAATATTTATACCGCGGGCAAAAAACAATCATCAGGGAGAGATTTTCAATGAGTAAACCGAAAAGGGTTCTGTTACCCATCTTGTGCGCGATCGCGTCGATTTTCCTTTTTTCCGGCGCGGCGGGTTTCGCGGCGCGGGCGGCAGACGATTACGCCAGCGTTGGGGCGCAGTATTTTCATACGGATACGCCCGATACGCAAACGGAAAGTTTTCTGAACAAAGCGCCGCTTGTGGTGCCCGGATATAAGGGCGTGAGAACGGAGATCACATCGTCAAACGGCGATGCGAACGCAGTTTTCAATGGCAACGTCAATCCCGTAGGGGAGCCGAACCGCGTGATCATCGCGTTCGACTATAATACAAGCGGTTCGCCGGTTGCGGACGCCGTTGTTTTAACCTATACGGCGCTCAGCGACCCGACCAAACAGATCTCGCTCGTCAACGTGAATCGCGGCGGCGGAAACTGGCTCACCGTTTCTTTGACGGACGATCTGTATTACAGCGGCGGATTCATGTATGTGAACGGCACTTCGCAGCCCGTGATCGGACTCAGGGATAACGGCACGTACGATCAGAACGGCTATACCGTCTGGAACAGCGGCAATTACGGCTGGGGTGCGCTGTACGGGGAGGAATATCAGGTGATTCTCCCGACCGAAGACTATTCGGTTCCTTCCGGATTCACCCTGAAAAAGGGCGATGTGAAGATCAATTATTGGACGAATATCGCAAATTTTTTCTTTGTTTTTTTGCTTTCTGCGAGTATGTCAAACCTTGGGGAAAGCGAATACGCGGAGCGTTATACGGCGGAATATGCCCGGGAGGTGCTGGTCGCTTTGTTTGTTTTTT
>CALVZR010000037.1 GCA_944372565.1 uncultured Clostridia bacterium
TGTCTTTGAAGGGGGCGAACCAGTCGAGCACGCGCGCGGAATCTTCGGTGTTCTGCGGCAGAACGAGGTGCCTCACGACGGTGCCCGCCCGCATCAGCCCGCCCGCGCCGAACGCGAGCGGCTTTGCAAACGTAAATTCCGCCGGGGCGGGGGCGTAGGCGGAATAATCCTCCTTTCCCGAATAGCGTTTCGCCGTTTCGGGGGAGCAGTATTGCACGTCCGTGAGGTAGATATCCACATAACGGTCTATAAAGGAAAGCGTTTCCTTCGTTTCGTAGCCGTGCGTGTTCCACACCACGGGCACGCGGGGGCGGTAAAGTCCGAGAGCCTCCGCGATGCGGCGGGCGTAGTGCGTGGGGGTGACGAGGTTGATGTTGTGCGCGCCCCGCGCCTCGAGCCAGCGGAAAATATCCGCCAGCTCTTCGGGGGAAACTGCCTTGCCCCGCATCGCGCGGGAAACTTCGTAGTTCTGGCAGAACACGCATTTTAAGGAACACCCGCAGAAAAACACCGTGCCGCTGCCGTTCTTGCCGCTTAAAACGGGCTCTTCAAAGGGGTGAAGGGAAACTTTCGCGATGCGGATTTCGTCCGTAACGCCGCAAACGCCCGCAGATGCGGAGCGGTCCGCATTGCAGGCGTTCGGGCAAAGATTGCATTTTTCCATTGTTATTCGAGTTCGAACGCGCCCGTATAGAGCTGGTAATACACTCCCTGCTGGGCGATGAGCTGATCGTGCGTGCCGCGCTCGATGATGCGGCCGTGATCGAGCACCATAATGACGTCGGAATTCTGCACGGTGGACAGCCTGTGCGCAATGACGAACACCGTGCGCCCTTCCATCAGCATATCTGTGCCGCGCTGTACCAGCGCTTCGGTGTGCGTGTCGATGGAGGAGGTCGCCTCGTCCATAATCATCACGGGCGCGTCCTTCACCGCCGCGCGGGCGATGGAGAGGAGCTGCCGCTGTCCCTGCGAGAGGTTGGCACCGTCCCCCGTCAGCATGGTGTTGTACCCTTCGGGCAACCGCGTGATAAAGTCGTGCGCGTTCGCAAGTTTTGCCGCCGCAATGCACTCTTCGTCCGTCGCGTCCAGCTTGCCGTAGCGGATGTTGTCCATCACCGTTCCCGTGAACAGGTTGGTATCCTGCAATACCATGCCCAGCGAGCGGCGGAGATCGCCTTTTTTGATCTTGTTGATGTTGATGCCGTCGTAGCGGATCTTGCCGTCCGCGATGTCGTAGAAACGGTTGATGAGGTTGGTGATGGTGGTTTTGCCCGCGCCCGTCGCGCCCACGAAGGCGACCTTCTGCCCGGGCTTGGCGTAGAGCGTAACGTCGTGCAGCACGATCTTTTCGGGAACGTAGCCGAAATCCACGCCGAACATACGGATATCGCCTTTGAGTTCGGTGTAGGTCACGGTGCCGTCCGCCTTATGCGGGTGCCGCCACGCCCATTTGCCCGTGCGTTTTTCGCTTTCGGCAATGTTGCCGTTCTCGTCGATTTCCGCGTTGACCAAGGTAACGTAACCTTCGTCCGTTTCGGGCTTTTCGTCCATCAGTTCGAACACGCGGTCCGCGCCCGCAAGGCCCATCACGACCGAGTTGACCTGCTGCGACATGTTGGAGATGTTGTTCGTGAACTGCCTGCTCATCGAGAGGAAGGAAACGATGATGCCGATATATGCCGCCGCCGGCAGCGCGTCGAACCCGTGCTGGATGCTGAGGTTGGGCAGTTCGTTGATCGCCATCAGCCCGCCGAGGAAGGCGACGACGACGTAGAGGAGGTTGCCGATGTTCACCATGATGGGCATCAGGATGTTCGCAAAGGTGTTCGCGGTGCAGGAATCGGCAAAGAGGTCTTCGTTGATGGCGTCGAACTTCTTTTCGGCTTCTTCTTCGTGGCAGAACACTTTCACGACTTTCTGCCCGTGCATCATCTCTTCGATGAAACCTTCGGTTTTGCCGAGCGCCATCTGCTGTTTTAAGAAGTATTTCCCCGAATTGCCTCCCACCTTCTTGGTGACGAGGAACATGAAGAACACGCCCACGAACACCACGAGAGAGAGCCAGATGCTGTAATAGAACATGATGCACAGCAGGAACACGAGCATCGTGCACGCCTGGAACAGATTGGGGATGCTCTGCGCCACGAGCTGACGCACCGCGTCCACGTCGTTGGTGTAGTGGCTCATGATGTCGCCGTGGGTGTGCGTATCGAAGTATTTGATGGGCAACCGCTGCATGCCGTCGAACAGGTCGGTCCTGAGCTGATGCAGGAATGACTGCGTTACCTTCGCCATCAGCTGGGTGTAGGTGGTGTTTGCGGCGATGCCGAACACGTAAATGCAGATCATCGTGAGGATGATGCGCAAAAGCTGCGGATAAACCGCGGACCAAGCCGCGGCGGATCCCTGCGTTTCCGCCAGGTCCACGCCTTCGCTGATCACGCCCACCATATTGTTGAGGAACACCGGCGCGGCGGCGTTGGAAACCGCCGTTAAGATCAGGCACAAAAAAACCGTGAGCATGGCGGCTTTATGGTATTTGAACAGATACTTCATCAGCCGTCCGAAGGTGCCTTTTTTCGCCCTTCTCTGCGGCGCGCCCTTGCCGCCGCGCATAGACATGTTCGGTTTAGGCATTTTCTTCACCTCCTCTGTGCTGGGTGTTGTAAAGATCGCGGTAGATCTCGTTGTTTTTCAGAAGTTCCTCGTGCGTGCCGATCGCGTCGATCTCGCCGTTGTTCATGATGATGATCTTATCCGCGTCCTGCACGGAGGCGACGCGCTGGGCGATGATGATCTTGGTGGTATCGGGGATCTCCTCGCGGAAGGCCTTCCGGATGAGGGCGTCCGTTTTGGTGTCCACCGCCGAAGTGGAATCGTCCAAGATAAGCACTTTGGGCTTTTTGAGCAGGGCGCGGGCTATGCAAAGCCGCTGTTTCTGTCCGCCCGACACGTTGGTGCCGCCCTGTTCGATATAGGTATCGTATTTATCGGGCAGACCCTGAATAAATTCGTCCGCCTGCGCGAGCTTGCAAACGCGCACCATCTCCTCGTCGGTCGCTTCCTTGTCGCCCCAGCGGAGGTTTTCCTTGATGGTGCCGGAAAAGAGCACGTTCTTCTGCAAAACGACCGAGATCTGGTTGCGCAGCGTTTCGAGGTCGTATTTTCTCACGTCGTGCCCGCCCACGAAAACGGTGCCTTCGGTCGCGTCGTACAGCCGCGGGATGAGGTTTACGAGGCTGGTTTTGGAACTTCCCGTATCGCCTAAAATGCCGATCGTTTCGCCCGAACGGATAACAAGGTCTATGTCTTTGAGCGCGAATTTTTCCGCCGTTTCGGAGTATTTGAAACTCACGTGGTCGAACACGATCTCGCCGTTTTCCACGTCCGTGAGGGCGTTTTCGGGGCTTTTCAGGCTGCTTTCTTCGGTGAGCACTTCGCAGATACGCCGCGCGGAAGCGGCGGACATCGTGATCATCGCCACCACCATGGAAAGCATCATCATGCTCATCAGACACATGGTGGAATAGTTGATCATCGCCTGTAAGTTTTCCACGTTGAAAGCACTGCCGGAGGTCTCTACGGCGAGGCGCGCGCCGAAGTAGGCAACGATTAGCATAACGATGTACATGCAAAGCTGCATGAGGGGGGTGTTGAGGGCGAGCAGGCGCTCCGCCTTCGTGAAATCCGCCCGCACGTTGTCCGAAGTTTTTCTGAATTTATCGGATTCGTAATCTTCGCGCACGTAAGCCTTCACCACGCGCATTGCCTTCACGTTCTCCTGCACGGATTCGTTCATCGCGTCGTACTTTTTGAAGATGCGGTTGAAAAACGGCACCGCCTTGGAGATGATGAGAATGAGCCCCCCGATGAGCACGGGCAGCACGATCACGAAGATCCACGCCAGCCGCGGGCTCATGATGAACGCCATGATGATGGAAAAGATGAACATCAACGGGCTTCTGATCGCCACGCGGATGACCATCATGTAGGACATCTGCACGTTGGTTACGTCGGTCGTCAGCCTCGTCACGAGGCTGGAAGAGGAAAATTTGTCGATGTTCGCGAAAGAAAAGGTCTGCACCTTGTAATAAAGGTCTTTCCTTAAATTTTTCGCAAATCCGCACGAAGCGCGCGCGCAGGCTTTGCCGCTGAGCGTTCCGAAAACGAGCGCGAGAACGGCAAGCGCCACCAGCACGCCGCCCACCCAGAAGACCCGCGTTATATCGGATTCCCGGATGGCGGTGATGAGCGCCGCGGTAACGAAGGGGATAAGCACTTCGAGCACGACCTCCACGGTTACGTAGAGCGGCGTGAGGATCGAATCCCGCTTGTATTCGCGGACCGATTTCGACAGCTGTTTGATAACCATTGTAGCCTCCTGTGTTTATTTTGTAAAGATATCGATCATAAAATCTATGTTGGGACCGGGGAGCATCTCTTCCGATTCCGGCATGAGAACTTTATTTAAAGTGTATCCCTGTATAAAGGAAAGAAGCGTGGCGCAGCAGAGTTCGGGCGAATGTTTTGCGGGAAATTCGCCCGATTCCTGCGCTTTTTTGAAAAACGCGGTTACGGGAACGGCGAACGGGCGTTCGCCCAAAGAACCCCGTTCTCCCGCGCTGCTTTGCAGAAAGCGGCGGGAAAGAAAAAAGAAAAAGGTATAGGCGAAGTTTTCGCCGGAATATATTTTATGGAGCATGAAGGAGAGAAAATTCCTCAGCCGTTCGGTAAAGGACAGGCTTTCGTCGCCGAGATAGGTTTTCACCTTTTCCAGAGAATCCCTTCCGCTTTTTTTCACGATCTCGCCGAAGATCTCCTGTTTGTTCTTGAAATAGTGGTAAAACAGCCCGTGGGAACATTCCGCTTTTCGGGCGATATCGTCCACGGTGGCGTTTTCGTACCCCTTTTCGCAGAACACTTTCAGACCCGCCGTTACGATGCGTTCCCGGCTGGCGGCGGATTCTTCGCTTTGCGTTTCCGCTCTGGGCATCCTTCTTCCTCCTTTGCGTTGACGAAAACGTCAACGGGATATCTTTACCGATTATACTGTAAATAAAAATCCGTGTCAACCGAAAAAAGGGGGGCTGAAAAAATTTTTCGCGCACGCGTGCGGCGCGCGAATTTTGCCGAAGGCGGGAAGAGGGCGGGCAAAAACGGGAAAACGATTGACTTTGCCGCGCAAATGGATTATACTATAACCCGTATGCAACCTGCGCGCCAAGGCGCGCTTTTCGGATACGGAGATTTTTTACGAGATGAAGAGAATTTTTACCAGCGAAAGCATAACGGAAGGGCATCCCGATAAGGTGTGCGACAGGACGGCGGACGCCGTTCTGGACGCCGTCCTTGCGCAGGATCCTTACGCGCGCGTCGCGTGCGAGTGCGCAGTAAAAGACGATTATATGCTCATCATGGGCGAGATCAGCGCGGACGCGGAGATCGACGCGGAGAAGATCGCCCGCGAAAAGATACGGGGCATCGGCTATACCGACCCCGCGCTCGGCTTTTCCGCCGATACGTGCAAAATAGACGTGCGCCTCGGCCGCCAGAGCGGGGATATCGCCCTCGGCGTGGACGAAAAGAAGGTTGCGGACAAGGCCGATTCGGTAGGCGCGGGGGATCAGGGGATGATGTACGGCTACGCCTGCCGCGAAACCGCGGAGATGATGCCCCTCGCGCTCATGCTTTCCCATAAACTGTGCAAGCGGCTGGAAGAGGCGAGAAAGAGCGGGCTTCTGCCTTATCTCCGCCCCGACGTGAAAGGGCAGGTGAGCGTGGAGTACGAAAACGGCGCTCCCCGCCGCATCACCGCGGTGGTGCTTTCCGCCCAGCATTCGCCCGCCGTTTCCGCGAAGCAGCTGCGCGAAGATCTCAAAAGAGAAGTGATCTTAAAAGTGCTCCCCGAAGAACTGCTCGACGGGGAAACGGCATATTACATCAACCCCACGGGGCGGTTCGAGATCGGCGGCCCGGCGGGGGATTCCGGCCTGACGGGCAGGAAGATCATCGTGGATACCTACGGCGGCAGGTGCCCGCACGGGGGCGGCTCGTTCAGCGGCAAAGACCCCACCAAGGTGGACCGCAGCGCGGCGTATATGGCGAGATACATCGCCAAAAACGTGGTGGCGGCGGGACTGGCGGACGAGTGCGTGCTCGAAGTGGCGTACGCCATCGGCGTGGCGCGCCCCGTTTCGGTGTTCGCCGATACGCGCGGCACGGGGAAACTTTCCGACGAGAAGATTTCGGAGATCGTGCAGCGGGAATTCGACCTCCGCCCGTACTCCGTTATCGAAACGCTGGGGCTGAGAAAACCGATCTACGAACCGACTTCGGTGTACGGGCATTTCGGCAAGCCGGGGCTGAGCTGGGAGAAAACCGACCGCGCCGAGGACCTGAAAAAATATCTCCGTGGCTGAAAAATTTTCGGCGTTTCTGCGCCGCACGGCTTTCTCGGCGGAGTGGACGTGTGCCCTCTGCGGAAGGGAGATCTTCGGCGGCGGGCATTTCTGCAAAACGTGCGCGGCGGAACTGCCGTATAACGGCGGCGCCGTCTGCCTGCACTGCGGCAGGCAGGTGAAGGAAAGCGCGCCCGTGTGCCCCGCCTGCGAAAACCGCCTGCCCGATCTGGACGCGGGCAGAAGCCCGTTCGTATATCGGGGCGGCGTTGCCGAGCTCATCAGAAAATTCAAATACGGCGGCGCGCGGTGGCTGGCGGAAGTTTTCGCGCCCTATCTCGCGGAAACGTGGGAAAAAAGCGGCTTTCGGGCGGACGTTGCGCTCTGGGTGCCGATGACGGCGAAAGAGCAGAAAAAGCGAGGGTTCAACCAAAGCGAACTTTTGGCGGGGGAATTTTCCCTGCTTACGGGCATTCCCGCCCTCGGTCTGCTGGAAAAGAAGAGGGAAACCGCGCGGCAGGCCGGTCTCGGCGGCGAGGCGCGGCGGAAGAATACAGAAGGCGCGTTCCGCACGGCGGAAAAAGGCGGGGCGGCGGGGAAAACGCTGCTCGTTCTTGACGACGTTACCACCACGGGCGCCACGCTGCAGGCGGCGGCAAACGCGCTCAAACGCGGGGGCGCGGAACGGGTGTACGCGCTCACGATCGCCTCCGTGCCGTGGGAAAGTTTTCCGCGGGAAGGGAGCGGAGAAACCGAAAAAGAAAGGGAATCGGCAGATTCTTGAAAATAGAAGGAGTGAACAATGGGACTGATCAGGTATATCCTGGGGGGAGAGAACAGGCGGAACCTCCGCCGTCTGGACGCGATGAGCGACAGGGTGCTCGCCCTCGAAAGCAAATACGCGGCGATGAGCGACGATGAGCTCAAAGGAATGACGGCTGCATTCAAAAAGCAGCTCGCCGAGGGCAAGACGCTCGAAGATATTTTATACGACGCGTTCGCCGTCGTGCGCGAAGCGGCCGGCCGCGTGCTCAACATGAAGCACTATAAAGTACAGGTCATGGGCGGCATCTGCCTCCACCAGGGGCGGGTAGCGGAAATGAAGACGGGCGAAGGCAAAACGCTGGTCGCCACCCTGCCCGCGTATCTCAACGCGCTCACGGGGGAAGGCGTGCACATCGTAACGGTGAACGACTACCTCGCCCGAAGGGACGCGGAATGGATGGGGAAGATCTATAAATTCCTCGATCTCACGGTGGGCGTGGTCGTGCCCGGGATGGAAGACGACGAAAAGCGCAAGGCGTACGCCTGCGACATCCTCTACGGCACAAACAACGAACTCGGTTTCGATTATCTGCGCGATAACCTCAAAACCCGCGTGGACCGGATGGTGCAGCGCCCGCTGGTGTTCGCCATCGTGGACGAGGTGGACTCCATTTTGATCGACGAGGCGAGAACGCCGCTCATCATTTCGGGAAGAGGGCAGGAATCGAGCGAAAAATACATTTCCGCCAACAAATTCGTGAAAACGCTCACGCCCGACGTGGATTTCACGGTGGACATCAAGGAAAAGACCGTGCAGATCACCGAGAGCGGTTCGGCGAAAGCCGAGCGTTTCTTCGGGCTGACCAACCTCGCGGATATCGAAAACGCGGATTTGAACCACCACATCCAGCAGGCGCTCAAAGCGCACTATATTTTCCGAAAGGACAACGATTATATCGTGAACGACGGCGAAGTCGTCATCGTGGACGAGATCACCGGCCGCCTCATGATCGGCAGAAGGTATTCCGACGGACTGCATCAGGCGATCGAGGCCAAGGAAAACGTGAAGATCAGAAACGAGAACAAGACGTACGCCACCATCACCTTCCAGAACTATTTCCGCCTCTATAAAAAACTTTCGGGCATGACGGGTACCGCCAAAACCGAAGAGGAGGAATTCCGCTCGATCTACGGGCTGGACGTTCTGGAGATCCCCACCAACAAACCCGTGATCCGCAAGGACCTCAACGACGTGATCTATTCCACCGAGCGCGGCAAGCAGAACGCCATCATCGCCGAAATCGAACGGCGGCACGAGGCGGGACAGCCCGTGCTCATCGGTACGGTAACGGTGGAAAAATCCGAAGAGATCTCCCGCCTGCTTTTGAAAAAGCGCATCAAGCACAACGTGCTCAACGCCAAGAACCACGCGCGGGAGGCGGACATCATCGCCCAGGCGGGGCGGTACGGCGCGGTGACCATCGCCACCAACATGGCGGGGCGCGGCACGGATATCCTGCTCGGCGGCAACCCCGAATTCCTGGCGAAACGCAAACTGCGCGAGGAGGGGTGCGAACAGGAAGATATCGAACTCGCCACCTCTTTCGTGAGCGATATCCCCGACGAGATCAAGCAGCTCCGCGCGCACTACTGGGAAATTTACAACGAATATAAAAAGCAGACGGACGCGGAGAAGGAAAAGGTGATCGCCGCGGGCGGGCTGCACATCCTCGGCACCGAGCGGCACGAATCCCGCCGTATCGACAACCAGCTCCGCGGGCGGAGCGGGCGGCAGGGGGACGCGGGTTCCTCGCAGTTCTTCATTTCGCTCGAAGACGATCTGATCAAACGCTTCGGCGGCGAGAGATTGCAGGGCATTTACAATTTCTTCAAGGTGAAGGAAGACGAGCCTTTGCAGGCGAAAATGCTTTCGCGCAGCATCGAAAACGCCCAGCGCGCCATCGAAGGCAGGAACTTCGGGATCCGCAAACACGTGCTCGAATACGACGACGTGATGAACAAGCAGAGGGAAGTGATGTATGCCGAGCGGCTGAAAGTGCTCAAAGCCGACGACGTGCACGACGAAATCCTCCGCCTTATCCCCGAATACG
>CALVZR010000038.1 GCA_944372565.1 uncultured Clostridia bacterium
CGGCGGAATATTTCGCATACTACGATAAAGAGAGCGGCGCGCTGATGTATGCCGAAATCCGCGGCAAACTCCTCACTTCCGCCGGTATGGACGAATTCGTGTGCCGCGTCGAATTTTCCGAAGGCACCTTCGAAGGTTTCCTTTCCTATTACGAACTGCCCGAAAGCGGTTCTTACGGAAACGCGGACGTTTGCTCCGAAACGGAGTATGTGGACGCGGAATGGGTTTCCGCAGGGTATATCGCCACCGAAATCGCGCGGTATTTCGTGGACGTAACTTCCCCCTCGGAGGACGCCTTTTCCCGCCTGCTCTCCCTCTTTTTAGGATAAAAACGATCAAAAAACGCTCCCTTTACGGGGGCGTTTTCCGAAAAATAAAAAAAATTTTCCGTTTTTTTCGTTTTTTGCGGGACAAACGCGTTCAGTCAATCGTTGTATAGGCGGAAAAACCGATAAGGAGAGAAGAAAATGAAAAAATTTACCTGTATCGTCATCGCTTTTGCAGCGGCGTTCGCCGTGTTCGCCTCCTCGTGCAGTTCCGGTATGAAAGGAGAAAACTATTTTCCCGACTTTGCTCTGGAAGAAGAGGGCGGGAATTACGATTACGACGCCGTTTTGGAACAGCCCTTTACCGAAACGGCGGAAAATCCTTCCGCCTACTTCACGCTGGACAGGAACACCGCAAATTATTCCCTGGTGCGGCGTCAGATCATGCAGTACGGCGAACTGCCCGCGCCCGACTCCGTGCGCGCGGAAGAGATCGTCAATTATTTCGACTACGATTACCCCGCGCCCGCGGAGGGGGATGCGATCTCCCTCACTCCCTATCTCTTCCCCTGCCCGTGGAACGAAAAACACCTCCTTTTAGATCTCGGCATCCGCACGAAAGAGGTGAAAATAAACGCTTCCGCCGCAAACTACGTGTTTTTGATAGACGTATCGGGCTCTATGGCGGGAAACGACCGCATCGGGCTGATCAAGAAAGCCATTTCCTATCTCGTGCCGTCCTTGGGGGAAAAGGACGCGATCTCCATCGTAACCTATGCAAACGGGGTGAACACCCTTCTCCTTCCCACCGCGGCCGACGAGGCGGGCAAGGATAAAATTCTCTCCGCCGTAAATGCCCTCGAAGCGGGCGGCTCTACCTACGGCAGCGGGGGCATCGAACGGGCGTATTCCCTGGCGCGGGAAAACTTTCAGGAAGGCGGGAACAACCGCGTGATTTTAATGAGCGACGGCGATTTCAACGTGGGGGTATCCGATCCGGATCGGCTTTCCTCCATCATCCGCGAAAAGGCGGCGGGGGGCATCTACCTCACGGTGCTCGGTTTCGGTATGGGCAACACGCGGGATTCCGTTTTGGAAACCCTCGCGCGGAACGGCAACGGCAATTACGCCTATATCGACAACGAGAACGAGGCGCGCAAGGTATTTGAAAAGGACATCGCGGGCATGCTCTTCACCGTGGCGAAGGACGCGAAGGCGGGAATTACCTTCAACGCCGATACCGTGGCGAAATACCGCCCCATCGGCTACGATACCAAATTAATCACCGAAGAACAGTTTGAAAACCCCGATACCGACGCGGGGGAAATCGGCTCCAACCTGTGCGTGAGCGCGCTCTACGAAATCGAACTTACCGAAGGCGCGGAGGCAAACAGCCTTCTCGCCCGTGCGGAAATCCGCTATAAAGACGTTTTTGCCGGCAACGCCGACACTTCGGTTTCGGCAGACGTTTCAAACGCTTTTCAGGAAACCGACGATACGAAATTCATCGCCTGCGCCGCCGAATTCGCCCTGCTTTTGAGAAATTCCGAATATAAGGGAAACGCGAGCTGGGAAAACCTTCTTTCCCGCCTTTCCGCGATCGAAAGCGGTTTTTCCGCCGATCCCGTCAAAGCCGAATTTTTCGGCATCGCGCGCACGGCGGCAGATCTCGGAAGCAAAACCTGATTTAAGATTATCCGTTTCTTTACCTTTCCGAAAGAGGCCTGCGGTTTTTTCCGCAGACCTCTTTTTTAAATATAAATAATTTCCCTGCCCTTTTCGCGGGCGTAGTTCACGGTGTAAAACGTGCCGCCCGAACGGCGTTTTAAATACGCCACCAGATAGCCGCTCCGATCCACCATAAAGCGGTTTCGCGCGTGCATACAGTACGGGGTGTATTTTTCGCCGATCACCACCCTCTCGTCCAGGCGGGCGCACACCTTTTCATACACCTCTTTATCCTTTTCGCTCCAATGCGCGCTCTGCTTTTCAAAGGGCGCGCACCCCACGATCAAAATTTCCTTTTTTTCGCGCAGGCGGAACAACACAGAAAGGCAAACGGTATCGAACCCCGTGGCAAGCCCGGAAAAAAAGGTCTTTACCCCCCGTTCCGCCAGGCTTTCGAAAGTCTTTTCGAGCGCGGTTTCGTCCAGCCCCCATTTCAGGTCGCGGTGCCCCGTTACCGCCGCGCAGCGGCAAAGTTCCCCGTAATCTTTCATAGCGGATTTTTTCTCTCCTTTCCCCGTCCCCGCGGATACTGCGCGGGCGTGGGCCTTTCCTTTCCGATAAACAAAACCGTCCTTTTCGCCCCGCCGAGGGAAAAAGCGCAGCTTTCTTTCAGCCTGCCGCCGAGCAGGGAGACCGCCCGCTCCGCTTCCTTGATTTCCTCTTCCGCGTTGCCCTTGTAGGCGACGAACGTCCCCCCGACTTTCACGAAGGGCAGACAGTATTCCGAAAGCGTGTTGAGCCGCGCCACCGCCCGCGCGGTTACGGTATCGAATTTTTCCCGCATCTCCCCTTTCGCAAGTTCTTCCGCCCTGCCGTTCACGACGGCGGCGTTTTTGAGCCCCAAAAGGGAAATCGCCTGTTTTAAGAAGTCGCATTTTTTCCCCGTGGCTTCGAGCAGGGTGAAAGAGATATCCTCCCGCACCACGGCGAGCGGAATCGCCGGCATACCGCCGCCGCTGCCCACGTCGAGCAGCGTTCCGCTTTTCAACTTATCCACAACGAGCAGACTGTCGGCAAAATGTTTGCAATATACCTCTTCCCTGTCCGTTACCGCGGTGAGGTTGTATTTTTCGTTTTCCTGCGAAAGAAAGGCGAAAAACCGCTCCAAAAGCTCTTCTTTTTCCGCGCTCAGGCAAACGCCGTATTTTTTGAGCATGCTTTCCATAGGTAAGATTTTAACATAACTTTTAAAATTACACAACTTTTCTGAAAGTATCCACAAAAGTTTTCCCCCGCCTGTTTCTTTCTTTAAAATGCGGAAACCTTTTGCGACGTTTTTCAAAATCTTCCCCTTCTTTGCCGCGGTTTCCGATCTCCTGAAAGCGGGGTTGTCCACCTTTTTTTCACAGCCTGTCCGCTCTTTCTTCCACTTTAAAACCATCAGCCTCACGCTGATGAAAAACCCCTTTTCCACAAACGCACACCGCCTTAGAATACTACTCTTCTTACTTTTTAAAAAGAAAAGAAACACCCCCTTTCCCCATCCCGAAAAAAATTAAATTATCCTCGTCTTTTTATTGATTTTTTCGCGTTTTTCATATATAATGAAAGGGAAAAATACGTTGATTTTACGGAGAGGATCATGAAAATCATTTGCGACGGACTCGATCTTTCGGACGCCGTGCTCAAAGTGAGCAAGGCTTTGGGGGTGAAAAAGACAAATCCGGTTCTTGAGGGGATCTATCTGAAAGCCAAGGGCGATACGCTCACGCTGATCGCCACCGATACCGAACTGACCATTGAAAAGACCATCCGCGCGGAAGTGTTCATGGAAGGAGAAACGGTCGTTACGGGGAAATATTTCGCGGAATTCGTGAAAAAACTGGAAAACGAACAGGTGGAGCTTTCCCTCGCGGACGAAAGCCTTCTCAAAATCAAATATTCCGATTCGGAAAGCGAAATGCAGTGCTTTTCCGCCGAGGAGTTTCCGCGGATAGACAAGCGCATCAACGAAAACTTCTTCACGATGAAACAGAGCGATTTCAAAAAGCTCATCAACATGACCGTTTTCGCCTGCTCGCAGGACGACAGCCGCCCCATCTTGAAAGGCGTGCTCTTCGAAATTGCGGACGCCAAGGCGACCGCCGTCGCGCTGGACGGGTTCCGCCTGGCGCTCGCCCGCGCAAACGTGAGCGGTTTTTCGGCGGAGATGAAAGCCATCATCCCCTCGCGCACCCTTTCGGAAATCGTGCGCCTGCTCGATAAGGACGAGGAGGAAATCAAAGTTACGCTGAATAAAAATACCCTGATGGTGGAAAACGGCGGAACGACGCTCATTTCCCGCCTGCTGGAAGGGGAATTCATCAACTACAAGCAGATCATCCCCACGGAGTTCGTAACCGACGTGCGCGTGAACAAAAAGGTGCTGGAAACGAGCGTGGAGCGCGCCTCGGTGCTCGCCCGCACGGACAGGATCGGCATCGTGAAGTTCGACATCAAGGAAAATTGCATGTACGTGATCGCGAAGAGCGAGATCGGCAACGTGAACGAGCCGGTGAACGTGAATATGGAGGGAAAGGACATTCTGATCGCCTTCAACGCCAAATACATCACGGAATTTTTAAAAACCGCGGAGGACGATTTTATCCGCATTTTCTTGAATTCCCCCATCGCTCCCTGCGTGATCAAGCCGGTAAACGGGGAAAATTACCTCTATTTGGTGCTCCCCGTGAGAATTAACGCGTAAAATCATTGACAAAACAAAACAATTTTACTATAATAAAAAAACGCCGAATAATAAAAAAAGGAAAAAAAGACGATGAAAAGGACATATCAACCCAAAAAGAGACAGAGAAGCAAGGTACACGGTTTCAGAAAGAGAATGCGCACCAAGAGCGGCAGAAACGTTCTGAAAAGAAGAAGAAACAAGGGGCGGCATAAGATTTCCGCGTGAAGCAAGGTAAGCCTTTGGATTACAGATTGAAAAGAAGCGAGGATTTCGACCGGGTTTTTAAAAAAGGAACGAGAGTGTTTTCCAACAGCCTTACGTTGATTTATCTTTCCGCCGACTCGCTCAAAGTCGGTTATGCCGTCGGGAAAAAACACGGCGGCAGCGTGAAAAGGAACAGGATCAAACGTCTCTTGCGGGAATCATTCAGAAGTTACCTCCCCCGCCTGAATAACCGTTTCTTTTTTGTTTTTATCCCGAAAGTGAAGGAAGAATATACTTTGAAATCCTTTCAGGGGGATATGGGATATCTTTTGAAAAAAGCGGGAATGTTTTCCAATGAAAAAAATAGGGATACTTCTCATTAGATTTTATCAGAAATGTATTTCTCCCATGCTCGGCAGTAACTGCCGCTATACGCCCACCTGTTCGCAGTACGCTTTAGAGGCCGTGTTGAAACACGGTTTTTTCAAGGGTACGGCGCTCGCCGTGTGGCGGATTCTGCGCTGCAATCCCTTTTCCAAAGGCGGGTTCGACAAAGTGCCCGATAAAAAAAGCGTGTTGAAGTGGGTCTATTGAACCTGTTTTAAGGAAATTCGCAAATGTTAGAAAATATACTGATCGCCTATTATTCTTTTACCGAGCCCACGATTTCGGGGCTGAACAGCTGGATCGCATCGTTTATCAACCTGTTCCCCTCCATCGTGCTCGGCGTGGTGATGTTTACCGTCGCGCTCAAACTCATCACTTTCCCGCTGGATTTTTATTCCCGCGCATCCATGCGGCGCAATTCGCTCAAAATGGAGCAGATGCGCCCGCAGCTCGAAAAACTGCAGCAGCAGTATGCGGACGATAAGCAGACCTATCAGATGAAGATGGCGGCGCTTTATAAAAAGGAAGGCTATTCCATGTTCGGCGCCTGCCTCCCCTCCATCATCACCCTCGTTTTCTTCATCATCGTCCTGCAGGCGTTCAACACCTATTCCATCTATCAGAACATCGCCTATCTTTACAACATGAACACGGCGTTCAACTCCGTGGTGGAAGACGGCGTGGAAAGCGTGCAGGGCTACATTTCGCGGGAAGACGGCAAACTCGTGATCGACGACGACGCCATTTATACCGCCGTCGTGCAGCAGAAAGGCGAAATCGTTTCGGGCGAGGAGATCGTTTTAGAAACAGAAGGTCAGCGCGACATCATCGTGCGCTACGTGCTGAACGAAACGGACGGCGAAGGCAACGTGCAGAATTACGTTTCTTACGAAACGGAAAACGGCTATATCGAATATTTCAAGCAGATCCGCGTGAACGAGGACGGAAGTTATTCCTATTCCATAGATTACGCGTCCACCCGTTTGATTCTGGACAAGTTCAAAGGGAATACCTCGGTTTTAAACGAGGCGGGGCAGACGTTTGCCGAATATTTCGCGGCGGCTTCGGCGGAAGATCCTTCCCTCAAAGAGGCAGCGGCGGCGGAAAAATTTTTCCAAGACGCGCAGCAGACCCGTTCTGCGGAAAAGTACCGCGAGGAAGAGGAAAGTTTTTTGTGGATTAAAAACATCTGGATGCCCGATACCCCCTTCCAGCACCCCGTTTATGAAGATTACAATGCTTTCAACAGCAAATACAGGCTGGGAAATTATACGTCCGACCCCGGGCAGTACGACAATCTCACCGCCAAACTCTCTTCCGAAAAGAAGCAGGTGAACGGATATTTCATCCTCGTCATCCTCACGGCGGGCACCTCCCTTTTAATGCAGTGGATCTCCACCCGCGGGCAGAAAGCCCAGCTCGAATTGCAGAGCGTGGACGGGCAGGGGCAGCGCACGCAGAAGATGATGATGTGGATCATGCCGATTTTAATGGGCTTTTTCGCCTTGATGTACACAGCGGCGTTTTCGATATACATCATCATGAGTTCGGTCGTGAGCATCCTCACCACGCTGCTCATCAACAAGGTGGTGGACGTGCGTTTCAAAAAGATGCTCGAAGCCGAGGCAAACGGCACCGCCAAGCCCAAAAAGCGCAGGGCGAAGGTCAAGGAAGAACTCCCCTCCAAGGGCAAGGTGCGCCGCGAAAAGGGCGCGAAACCCGATAAGGACGCCCGCATCGTGAAAAAGGTCGTTTTAGAGAGGATAGAGCACGGCGTGGACGATAAAGACAAGGATAAAAACGCCGACGCGGAGGAAGGGCGTTCGGACGAATAGAGCGAAAAAAAACGCGGAAACAAGCGTTTTGTAAATAGGCGGCGGACAGCCGCAACGGAGGAAAAACATGGAATTTAAAGGCAAAACGGTGGCAGAGGCCACCGAGGCGGGGCTCGCGTATTTCGGGATCGGCGAGGCAGACGCGGAAATCACGGTGATCTGCAAGGAAGAAAAGGGTTTGTTCGGAAAACTCAAAAAGGAAGCCTGCGTGAACGTGGAAAACAAGCTGACGGGCGGAAAGAGAGCGGTGCGCTTTCTCGAAGGGCTGTTTGAAAAGATGGACCTCAACGCGCGCGCGGAACTGGAAAGCGAAGACGAGAGCGTGAAGATCAACGTGATTGCGGAGAGTTCCGCGGCGGTGATCGGGCACCGCGGCGAAGTGCTGGACGCGCTGCAATCCCTTGCGGGGGCGGTGGCGAACATCGGCAACAAAACGTATAAACGCGTCGTGGTGGATTGCGAAGGCTACCGCGAAAAGCGGGAAGAAACGCTCGTCAATCTGGCGAATAGGCTGGCGGACAAGGCGGTGCGCCAGGGCAGGGATATCTTTTTGGAACCCATGAACCCGTACGAAAGAAGGGTGATCCACTCCACGCTGGCGGCGAGCGAACAGGTAACCACCAAGAGCGAGGGCAAAGAACCCAACCGCCACGTGGTGATCGTGCCCAACGAAAAGAAGTTCTACAAAAAGAGTTACGATAACCGCGGCGGCTACAACGGCAGAAGAAACGACCGCGGCGATCGGAAAAACTTCAACCGCGGCAGGAACGACCGCGGCCGCGGCGACAGGCGCGGGAGCGGATTTACTTCCCTCGCGCGCGAGCCGAAGAGAAAGCCCACCACGTTCGGCACCTATCTCGGCAACAGTATGAAAAACGGCGAAAACGAAGAATAAAAGAAATTTCTCCCCCGCCCCGCGATACTCGCGGGGCGGGGTTTTTCTTTGCGGCGGAACGTTCCGCGTTTTCCGCGCAAAAAAAGAGCCTATTCCTTTCGGAAGGAATAGGCTCTTCTCGGTTGCAGAAAAAATCATTTAACTTTCTTAATCGAAATTGTTTAAGAAGAAATTAAAAAACTTTTTATAAATCGTCCGCATCCTGCGTGGGTTCGTCGAACATATCGTACAGATCGATCCCCGTGTAAGACCCCGTAACATCGAAATCGCTTCGATTATCTGCAGTTCTTTTCCTGCGTGGTCTTCTTGCTTTTTTCAGACTTGGCAGCATTCTTGACATTTTTCGTGTTTTTCATCGAAAATCAACTCCTTTAATTTAACTTCAACTTCACGAAACCCTGCGAGGCGTTGCACAGAGGGCACAGATTCCATGCTTCCTTGCGCGCTTCCACGTGTCCGCATTCCGTACATTCCCAAAAGGTAGGCTCTTCGTTTTGAAAAAGCGTTCCGTTTTTGAAATTTTCGTATAGGAATTTGAACGTGAGTTCGTGCTTTCTTTCGACTTTTGCGGTTAATTCGAATTTTTTCGCGATCTCTTCGAATCCTTCTTCCCGCGCGATCTTCGCAAATTCGGGATAAATTCTCTCCGCTTCTTCGTGTTCTGCAGAAACGCTGAATTTCAACCCGTCCTCTATCGTCAGTTTTTCAAAAGGATAACCCGCCGTAATTTCGATATTTTTCGCCG
This sequence comes from uncultured Clostridia bacterium, assembly GCA_944372565.1. Lineage (GTDB taxonomy): Bacteria > Bacillota > Clostridia > Christensenellales > Borkfalkiaceae > UMGS775. The sequence goes on from CALVZR010000038.1 coordinate 8,729, forward strand.
TTCCGTTGAGTCCGGTGAGCAGATCGTAATAATTTTTCGCGTGTTTCACTTCGTTTTTGGCGATGGTTTTGAGTTCGTCCGCAAGGGTTTTATACCCCTGCTGCATACACATTTCCGCGATCATCTGGTAGCGAAGCCCCGCCTGCGATTCGCCGGCGAAAGACCTTGCGAGATTGGTCAGGGTTTTTGAGCTTTTCATGTTCTTTCTCCCTTATGATCAGTGTGCGCGGTTTCCGGAAAATTATTCTTTTTCTGTTGAAAAATTTTTTTCTTGTTCCGCGCCCGCCGATCGGAAATAGTATGTGCCAAAAATGCGCCGTTATACGGAAAAACTGCAATCGGCAAAAAAAATTTTGCCATACGGCGAAAAAAGCCCCTTCCCCGACGGCGGGGAGGGGGTGAATGATTCAAACCGTTCAGCGGATGCCGATGCGCGTGGCGGGAACGGTGCCCGCGAGAATTTCCTTCACGGAATATTTTCCGTTCGCGATGATGACCTTCGTGCCTTGCGCGGCGGCGTCCTTGATATATTCGAGTTTTGCCCTGGCGCCGTTCGCCCCCTCGCGGGAAGCGCCCGAGCAGTATTTTTTCGCGTTGTCGATGTTGGCGATCAGCTCTTCCGCGTTTTTGCCGGAGATCTCCTCGATGAGTTCGCCCGTTTTGATGTCCTTGTAAATGCCGTCCGCGCTCGTTAAAATGAGCAGCGTTTCCGCCCGCACGAGGCAGGCGATCTGCGCGGCGGTTTCGTCGTTATCCACGCCCTCCACCACTTTTTTATGTTCGGTCTGCAAGGCGCGGATTTCCATTTTGCGGTTTTCTTCCGCGCATACCGCGTCGTTATAATTGACGATGGGAATGGCGTTTTGTTCCTTGCAGCGCAAAAGCAGGGCTTTGAGAAATTCCCGCTTTTCGGGGTCGTTGAAATGCTGGTGCTCTATCAGCACCTGGCGGATGGCGTATTTCGGATCGACATACTGGCGGTAGGTCGCCATTAAGATGGACTGCCCCTCCGCGGAATAATCCGCCTTCACTTCCTCTATGCTGCCCGAAAGTTCCTTTCCGTTGCGGCGGATATAATCCAGCCGCCCGATCTCGGTGGCGCCGCTCGTCACCCAGATCCAGCCGGGTCTGAGTTCGCCCGAAAGCCGCGCGATGCGCGTATAATCGGGGATTTGCGCGTTTTTGGCGATGAGCGCCATGGAACCGATTTTGCCCACGAGTTCAACGTCGAATTTCATAAACAATTTCCTCTTAAAGTACGATAGATTTCAGTCCCGCCAGGTAGATGGCGTACATTTTTTCGAGATTCTTTGCCGGAAGGAATTCGTTGGGCGCGTGGATGCGGCAATCCTCCCCCGCAAATTCCGGCCCGAACGCCGTGCCGTTTTCAAACACCGAGGCGAAAGTCGCCCCCCGCTGGCTGATGGGCTGCGCGTTTTCCCCCGTAACGGCGTTGTACGCCGCGGCGAGTTTTTGTACGTATTCGCTGTCTTTGGGCACGTACAGCGGATCCCTGCCCTTGATGAAGGTGTATTTTACGCCGAGTGCGTCGAAAAGCGGGAAAAATTCCTCCGCCCGCATCTTCGCGGGCACGCGGAAATCGGCGGTGAGCAGGAGTTTTCCGTCCTTTTGCGCAATGACGTTGGGGCTGAGCGTGGCGTTGCCCGTTTCGTTGCCGACGGAAGAGATCGTTTGATCCGCAAACACGCGGAGCAGACCCTCCACGTTTTCGCCGCAGTCTTTCAGATACAAAAGCAGGGGCAGAATGGCGTTTTTGCCGAGTTCGGGATAAGAGCCGTGCGCGCTTTTGCCGAAACTTTCGATTTTGCCGTCCTTCCCCGAAAGGCCGTGTTTTTTAAGGAGATCTTCGCGAAGTTCCCCTTCCGCGCAGGCATAGGCGCATACGGCGTTCACCGCCTCCCCGCCGCGGATCTTGCAAAACGCGCCGCGGTACGGGATTTCAAAGATCACGCGGTTGGGCCCCTTTTCCGCATACACCACGGGGAAATCCCCGTCGGGCGAAAAGCCGTATTTCGGGAATTTTCCGCCCTTGTTTTTGAAATATTCCACGTCCGCCCAGCCGTTTTCCTCGTTGCAGCCGACGAAAAAGCGCACTTTGCGCCGCAGGGGCGCGGCGTTTTTAATCTCGTTTAACGCATAGAGGCACAAGAGCGTGGGACCCTTGTCGTCCGTGGTGCCGCGGCCGTAAAAATTGCCGTCCTTTTCGGTGAGGCAAAACGGGTCGCTCTCCCAGCCGTCCCCCGCGGGAACGACGTCCAGATGCCCGATGACGCCGTATTCTTCCCCCTCGCCGCACTCGATCTCGCCGAGGTATCCCTCGTGATTGACCGTTTTGAACCCCATCCGCCCGGCGACGGCGAGAAACCTTTCGAGCGCGAGGGCGACCCCCGCCCCGAACGGCGCGCCCGGTTCGGGCGGAGCCTGCACGCTCTTCGCGGCGATGAGGGATTTCAGATCTTCTATAAATAAATCTCTGTCTTTCATTTAATAAATTTACATCCTCTGATTTTATAATGTAACAATAACGGAAGCATGGTCGCTGCCCGCTTGAATCGCTTGTTCGTATTCATACCGACAAGAGTAATTCCTGAATTTTTCATTATTCAAAAAAAGAAAATCATAGCGAACTTTTTTATCCGTTTTGCCTATTTTATGTGATGTTGCCAACGCCTCTCCAAAGATAAATTTTTCGGTATCATAATTTTTTGAAAAAGCATCATCCAAAGAGTATAAAGACAATGTTTCAAAAAAAGTTTTACATCCGTTACCTTTATCAAAATTATCGTAAAAAAGCATTTTATGGATATCGTAATGGTCCACTTTCGGCTCATTTGCGTCAATTCCTACAATATCCGGCTTAAAAAAATCTACAGCCTCGGCAAAAGAGTAAAACTGAATCGATTTTGCTTTTTTATGCTGACATCCTGTAATGGAATGTAAACCTAAAATTTTTAACGGTGTATTATTCCAAACTGCATCGACGTATAAGGTTCTTTCCGGAAAAACCGTCCTTTCCAAAACCGAAATATCGGTTATAAATATATCTTTGCTGATAATTATCGCTATACCGAGTTTGCGAGAGTTCGTATCGAATTTGCCCGGTTTGCGATAATTTAAGGAATACGCTACTGTTGCAGAAGAAGAAAATACACTGTTTAATTTTTTATATGAAATTTCCGTTACTTCCTGCAAAATGATAACGAACGGTTGTCCCTCTGTTATTTTTTGTAGATAAATTATTTTTTTGTCTATATCATGCAGCCAAGATATATTCCAGTTTATAATTTTCATTTCCGTTTTTACGGTTAGTACCGCGCTTTTATGCCGCAAAGATTTGCATTTTTCCGCAAATTTGCTGGCCGTTATCTTTATTGTATTCTATTTTGCGGAAAAATGCAAAATATTTCATTGATTTTTTGAGAAAATATGATAAAATGAATGCGTATGGACGAGAAAAACATTCACAGCGGGCACAGGCAGCGCATGAAAGAAAGGTTTTCCAAATATCCCGATTCCCTGAGCGACCACGAATTGCTGGAAATGCTGCTTTATAAAGCCATTCCCCGCAAGGACACAAACGCCCTCGCCCACGAACTGCTGCGCGCGTGCGGCGGTTCCCTCAAACGGCTGTGCGAGGCGGAAGAAAAGGTGATCGGCCGCGTGCTCGGCGCGGGAGAGGAAACGGCGCGCTTTCTCCGCCTGGTCGGGAAAATTTCCGAACGCATCGCCGCGGAAAACCCGCCCGCAAAGAAAAAATTCGTTTTCGGACCCATGCGGGACGAGCTTGTGGCGGCATACGCGGAGGAAAAAGAAGAGGTGTTTTTTCTCTTCCCCCGCGATAAAGACGAACGCATTCTCGGTAGGGTGGAATAC
>CALVZR010000039.1 GCA_944372565.1 uncultured Clostridia bacterium
ATACGAAAACGCCCGACGAAAATACCGCCCTCTACTTCGCGCGCAAGGGATACTACGCGCTCATGGTCGATTACAGCGGGAATTTCCGTTCGCCCGAGCGATATACCGTCTATCCCGAAGACGTTTCTTACGCCAACGCTGCGGAGGATCGGGACGCCATCCACCGCGTGGAAAAGGACGCGAAACACACCTGCTGGTACGAATGGAGCGCGGTGGCGCAATATGCGGGCTATTATCTGAAAACGCGCGGGGAAGTGAGCGGCTACGGCGCGCTCGGCGTCAAGCACGGGGCGACGATCTTGTGGCAGCTCGCCACGCTCGATAAAGACCTGAAATGTTTCGCCGCGGTGTTCTCCGCGGGGTGGCGGGCATACCGCGGCTGTTTCAAGTTCGGCGAACATTCCGAGCCCGAGCTCGACGACGAGATGTATAAATACCTCGCCGCCATCGAGCCGCAGGCTTATGCGCAATATGTGAAATGCCCCGTTTTGATGCTTTCGTGCACGAACAACCGCTATTTCGACGTGGACAGGGCGTTCGACACCGTCGCGCGCATAGATCCTTCGGTAAAAGCCTATCTCAACTACGCGCCCCAACGCGCCAAAACCCTCGATACCCGCTGCAAGGCGGATCTCGAACTGTTTCTGGAAAAGTTCCTGAAAGGCGCGGAGGTCGATCTCCCGGAAGAGCCGGAACTTTCCTGCGAGCTCAATAACGGCAGCATTTTCGTGAAGGTGCAGGCGGACGGGAAGGGGCTTTCGGATATCTGCCTGTACGCGGCGGAGGAAACGGTCAACCCCGCGCTGCGCTGCTGGAACTTCAAGGCGGAGGCTGTGGGAAAAACGGAGGGCTCGGCGCTCTTCAAGTACACGCCCTATAAATATTCCGGGCAGGCGATGTTTTTCGCGCAGGCGCGCTACGAAAACGGCGCCGCGGTGTGTTCCCGCGTGCTGGCGAAAAAATTCGCGCCCGAGGAAATTCAGAACGAAAACAAATCGAACATCGTGTTTTCCGCGCGGGAAAACAAATATCTCATGTGCCCGAAGGACGAAACCGCCGCGGCGGGACCGCTCAACTGGCTGCAGACCGAAGAGCACGATTACATAGAGATCCTGACGGGCGCGTTCGAGATCGAGGGCATCACCTCGGCGGGCGGCATCGCGACATTCAAGATCAACAACGCGGCGGACAGACCGTCCGTTTCCGCCATTTTGCTCGCGGACGTATATGCGCCCGCGGGGGCGAAACTCACGGTAAAACTCATTGCCGATCTGTACGGGGCGGACAAAAAGGAATATTGCGTTACGGCGGAAATCGCCGGGGGCGAGGTGTGGCACAAACTTTCCTTCCCCGTTTCCAAATTCAAGACGGAAGACGGAATGATTTTGAAGAGTATGGATAAAATCAATATGATCGCCTTCGAATGCGGCGGAAAATATCTGCTCAACAATATCCTGTGGGTGTGATATGGAACTGCATGCGGGCGACAGGCTGACGGCGAAAAAGAAACATCCGTGCGGCTCTTTCGGCTGGACGGTGCTCAAAACAGGCGCGGAGATCCGCCTCAAATGCGAGGGGTGCGGCAGAGTGGTGCTGCTCTCGCCCGACGAGGTGAAGCGCATGTGCAAAAAAACGAATGGCGGAGAAAAAGATCTTTGAACGATTTCGGCGAACGGATAAGCGAATATAAAAGAAAAGACGGGTCCAACCTGCGGTTTTTCGCATGCTGTCTTTTTATCTTTTTATGGCTCACGGCGTTCATCGGCGCAAACAGGACCTTTTTTTACTATATCGAAGTGGACGGCTCTTCCATGCGGGATACGCTCTATTCTGGCGACGTGCTCCTCGCGGAGAAAAACGCCTCCTTTTCCTACGGTTCGGTGGTCATCATCGACAACGTGAAACAGGCGGAGAAAAACGGTCGTCCCGTTTACGACGAAGACGGAAACCCCGTTTACGAATGCCTGATCAAGCGGGTCATCGGTATGGGCGGGGACGTGATCGTCATCGAGAACGGCTCGGTTTCCCGCAACGGCGTACCGCTCGAAGAGCCTTACGCCAAGGGGAATACCTTCGTTTCGAATTCGCCCGCGCGGAAAGAATACCGCATTCCCGAAGGGGAGGTGTTCTTCCTCGGGGACAACCGGGAAGACAGCAAGGACAGCCGCGCGGAGGAGTTCGGCACCTGTAAGGAAGAAGACATTGTAGGCGTCGTGCCCGACTGGGCGATGAGCCCGTTTATGAAATGGTTTTCGGGCGCGCGCGCCGCGGTGAGCGAGTGGCTGACCGGCCTGTTCGGGTAAAACGGTATGCTGTACGTAAGAAGTTTTGTGATTTTCGGCGCGATCAGGGCGGTGTTTTCCGCGATCTTCGGCGTGCTGTACAAAATCATAAGCATTTTTCATCTGCAGCCGCTTTTGTTCTGCGCGGTCGCGGGCGCGCTCGCGGAGATCGCCTTCGGGTGGATCGGCGGCTCGCGCGCGGGATTCATCGTATTTCATCTGCTGCTCTGTCTGTGCGTGGTGTATGCGGTGATCAGCCTGATCTTCAGCATCCTCAGCCCCCGCAGAAAGAGGGAAAAGCGGAGGGACGCCGCGCAGATCGTGTCCGATTTCGGCAGAGAGGCGGAAGAAGAGGAGAAAAGGGCGGAACCTTTGCGCGCGCCCGCCCCCGCGGCGGACGACAGGCCCTGGCCGCCCCGCCCGCATCTTACGCGGGAGGAGCGCCCCGTTTATTACAGGGTGCGGCAGAACCCCGAATACGTGATGGCGGAATATGCCGACCGCTGCGAACTTTACAGGGAAGCGGAAGGGCGGCTCATCTATGTGAGAACGGATTATAAAGAGCGTTGAAAAAGGAGCGTGGATATGGAAAAAATTTACGGCGAAAGCGATTTCAATTCGGTGAAAAAACAGAAAAAAGTCTATAAGATCGCCTATTTTTCGGTGTTGGGGTTTTACCTCGCCACGAGCGTGGGGCTGTGGGTGTTTTACTTTTTGCAGCCGTACCAATCGCCGGATATCTGGTGGATCAAACTCATCATGTTCGTGTGGGCGGGCGTCTTCGTCATCTTTTCCTTCGTTTATCTGGGCATTCCCTATAAACGGGTGAAAAATTACAGCAAGCTGATGAAGGGCGTGGAAACGGGCACGTCCAACGGCACGGTGGGGGAATTCGACCGCTACGGCAACGAACTCGAAGTGCGCGACGGGCTGGAATTCACCACGCTGTATTTTCTGGAATACAACACGAAAAAGCAGGACTTTTTTGAAAGAAAAGTGTGGATGGATACCGAAAAACAACCTCCTTCCTTCGAAAAGGGAGAGCATATCAAGATCTATACGCACGGCAATATTTTAGTGGGATTCGAAAGACTGTAAAAATAAAGAACGGAGAAAGACGAATGAAAGCGGTAGTAACGGTAATCGGCAAAGACAAGCCCGGCATCATCGCGAAGGTGAGCGCCATGCTCGCGGAAAACGCGGTGAACATCGAGGATATTTCCCAAACCATTTTAAGCGGAAATTTCACCATGCTCATGTACACGGATATCTCCAAAAGCGCCCTCCCTCTGGCGGCGCTCGGCGACGGGCTGAAAAAATTAGGCGAAGAAATCGGCGTGAGCATCCATATCCAGCACGAAGACATCTTCAACGCGATGCACAAGATCTGAAGCGGGGCGGCGTATGTTAAGCAAGAAAGAAATCTTTGAAACCATCGACATGGTGGCGAAAGAACATCTCGACGTGCGCACCATCACGATGGGCGTTTCGCTCATCCCGTGCATCCGCGAAAGCGCAAAGAAAACGGCAGACGCGTGTTACGACAGGATCTGTTTTTTCGCCAAAGACATCGTGAAAACGGCGGAAGATCTCGAAAAGGAATACGGCATTCCCATCGTGAACAAGCGGGTGTCCATCACGCCCGCGTCCCTTCTCACCGCCAATTTTCCGGGGCAGGAAACCGTGCTCGCCCGCAGGCTGGACGAGGCGGCGAAAGAAGTGGGCGTGGATTTCCTCGGCGGCTATTCCGCACTCGTGCCCAAGGGGATGACGAGTTATGAAAAATCGTTTATAGAGAGCATTCCCGAAGCGCTCGCGATCACCGACCGCGTGTGTTCTTCGGTGAACGTCGGTTCCTCGAAAGCGGGCATCAACCTCGACGCCGTCGCGCTGATGGGGAACATCGTGAAAAAAACGGCGGAGCGCACGCGGGAAACGGACGGTTTCGGCTGCGCGAAACTGGTCGTGTTCTGCAACGCGGTGGAGGATAATCCCTTTATGGCGGGGGCGTTCCACGGCGTGGGAGAGGCGGAAAAGGTGATCAACGTGGGCGTTTCCGGGCCGGGCGTGGTGCATTACGCGCTTAAAAACAATCCCGATGCGGACATCGCGGAAATCGCCGAGATCATCAAGAAAACCGCTTTCAAGATCACCCGCGCGGGGCAGCTCATCGCCACCGAGGCGTCCCGCAGGCTGCAGGCGGAGTTCGGCATCGTCGATCTCTCGCTCGCGCCCACGCCCGTTATGGGGGACAGCGTGGCGCATATTCTGGAAGAGATCGGGCTGGAGCGCGTGGGCACGCACGGCACCACCGCCTGCCTCGCGCTTTTAAACGACGCGGTGAAGAAGGGCGGCGTGATGGCGAGCTCCAAAGTGGGCGGGCTTTCGGGCGCGTTCATTCCCGTCAGCGAGGATTACGGTATGATCGAGGGCGCGCGTTCGGGCGAGCTCACGTTAAACAAACTCGAGGCGATGACCGCGGTCTGCAGCGTGGGCATCGACATGGTCGCCATCCCCGGCGATACGCCCGATACGACCATCGCCGCCATCATCGCGGACGAGGCCGCCATCGGTATGATCAACAACAAGACCACGGCGGTGCGCGTCATCCCCGTCCCCGGCAAGGGCGTGGGGGATTTCGTGGAGTTCGGCGGGCTTTTGGGCAGGGCGCCCGTGATGGCGGTGCAGAAGGCTTCCGCGGAGAAATTCATCCGCCGCGGCGGCAAGATCCCCGCGCCCATCCACAGCAACAAAAACTGATTTTTCGCCGCAAAAAACGCGGCTTTTCAGCCGCGCCCCTGCGCGGCGTTTCAAATAAGGAGGCATCGTTTTGAAAAGAAGTTCGGTGGAAGAAAAATACCGTTGGAATCTCAAAGACCTTTACGAATCGCCCGCGGACTGGGAAAGCGCGTACGCCGCGCTCGAAAAGGACAGCGGTTTTTCGGAATTCAAAGGGAAACTTTCCGAAAAGGAGGGGCTGCTCGCCTGCCTGAAAAAGCAGGACGAGATTTCGCGCAGGCTGGAAAAACTCTATTTGTACGCGCATATGCTCTTCGATCAGGATACTTCGGACTCCGCGAACGGGGGATATATCGCCCGCGCGCAGTCGCTTTACGTGAAGATCAATGCGGATACGGCGTATATCCTGCCCGAACTGACCGCCCTCCCCGAAAAGACGCTGGAAGATTTCATCGCGGATAAGGATTTCGCGGATTACGATTATCTTCTGAAAACCGTGGTCAAAACCAAGGCGCACGTTCTCGGCGAAGAGGCGGAAAAGG
>CALVZR010000040.1 GCA_944372565.1 uncultured Clostridia bacterium
CTGATCGAGGACGGGGGAAAGATACACGGCGTATCCTCCCCGCGGAACGGCGTTCTCGGCCGTATCGCCGCGGTGTTCGCCATGGCGGCGGTGTTCGCCGTCTTTCTCGCCGCGGCGGGGTTTCTCCTGATCGGGCGGCGGTTCGCCGCCGCGCTCCCCGGCAGATGGGGCACGCTTTTTGGAAAAATTGCCCTGAATTTCATTGTTTTTTCCCTCGTGTATGCTATAATAATCACGCTGGATCTGTTCATCTGTCCCAAAAACACGAATTTCGGCGCGGTGCTGCTCGGCGCGCTCGTCACCCTCGCGGTGGGCGTGCTCGGAAGCATCGGGTTTGCCGCGTATGTGCACTATTTCGCCTCTTACACCGATTTATACGGCAACCTCGCGGCGATCGTCGTGCTGATGCTGTGGGTGTATATCACGATGATCGGGCTGGCGGCGGGCAACGCGGCGATCGCGCTGATTACAAAGAAAAAGGAGAAAGCAAGTGGCGGTTCTGGAAATCAGAAATTTCACAAAGATCTACGGCGGGAACAAGAAAGCGGTAGATAACCTTTCGCTCACGGTGGAGGAAGGGGATATTTACGGCTTTATCGGGCATAACGGCGCGGGCAAATCGACCACGCTCAAAGCGGTGTGCGGCGTGCTCGCCTTTGAGGAGGGGGAAATTTTCATCGACGGCCATTCGGTGAAAAAAGAGCCTGTTTTCTGCAAGGAGATCACGGCGTATATCCCGGATAACCCCGATTTATATCCCCATCTCACGGGGGTGCAGTATCTCAATTTCATCTGCGATATTTTCGGCGTGGGCAAAAAGGAGAGGAACGAGCGCATCGAACGGTATGCGGATCTCTTTGAACTCACGCCCAATCTTTCGGACATCATCTCTTCCTATTCGCACGGCATGAAACAGAAACTCGCCATCATCGGCGCGTTTTCGCACGAGCCGAAACTGCTCGTGATGGACGAACCCTTCGTCGGGCTGGACCCGAAAGCCGCTTTTTCCGTGAAGGAACTGCTGCGCGAGCGGTGCGCGGCGGGCGGCGCGGTGTTTTACTCCACGCACGTTCTGGAAGTGGCGGAAAAACTGTGCAACAAAATCGCCATCGTCAAGGGCGGGCGGCTGGTCGCCGACGGGGAAACCAAATCCGTCGTGGGCAACGAATCGCTGGAAGAAACCTTCCTGGAGCTGTACGAAAATGAAAAGTAAACTCGCCGTCCTTTTAAGAATGCAGTTTCTGGGGTCGTTCGGTATCAATAAGATGCTGCACTCCAAAAAGAAAGGCGCGCTGGCGGGGCTGGGCTTTTCCGCGGCGGGCATCGTGCTGCTTTTCGCCCTCGTCGAGGCGCTGATCTGCCTGTATGCGTGGATGGCTGCGCAGCTGGCGGCGGGGGCGATGATGCAGGGCGCGTATTTTCCCGTGGTGTTCCTGCTCGTCGCCCTTGTCACGTTCGCGCTGACGGTGGCGAACGTAAACGGCAAGGTGTTCGGTTTCCGCGATTACGAAATGACCGTGAGCCTGCCCGTAAGCACGGCGCAGCTCGCCTCCGCGAAGATTTTGTTCGTGTATTTAGAAAATCTCGCGGTTTCGGCGTGCATTCTGCTGCCGTTCTGGATCTTCGGCGGCGCGATGATGCCTTTTTCTTTGGAAACGCATCTCTGCGTGCTGCTCGTGCTCTTTTTCGTGCCGCTGCTGCCCTCCGCGCTGGCGGTGTTCGTGGGGGCGCTGCTCGCCGTCGTTACGGCGAGAATGAAGAGAAAGGAACTCGTGCAGACGATTTTTTTCATCCTCGTCATCGTTGCGGCGTGCCTGCTGCCCGTTCTGACTTCGGGAACGGGGGACGGCACGGCAATCGAAAGTCCTTTGGAACTTCCCGCATGGCTGCGCGCGCCCTTTGAAAAGTTCTGGGCGGCGTGCGTGTTCGCGGCGGCCTCCGCGGCGGTGTTTTCCCTGCCGTGCGTGTTCATCGGCAAAAATTTCGCGCGGCTCAACACCATGATCCTCACCCGCAAATCTTCTTCCGCGTATAAAAAGAAGGAGCTGAAAACGAGCGGCAAGGTGCGCGCCCTCTTCCGCAAGGAGATAAAAGCGCTCTTTTCCTGCCCGGAATATTCGATCAACGCGCTTTCCGGAACGATCATCGCCGTTCTCGTTCCCGTGATTTTGATCGTTACCGTGCGGGGAGAGTTTTCCGATTTGCGCGCCGCAGTGTTTGCAAACAGCGCGCTCATCGCGCCGTATTTCACGGCGTTCATGCTCTTTTCTTCCCTGACGCCCACCACGTATTGCAGTATCTCGCTGGAAGGCAAAAGCCTGTGGATCCTGCGCTCCGCCCCGCTGGACGGCGGGCAGGTGCTCCTTTCCAAAATGCTCGTGCATCTGGCGGCGGAAACCCTGCCCGGCGTGCTCGTTGCGGCGGTGTTCGGGGGCGTTCTGGGATTCGGCTTTTTCTACGTCCTTTCTTCCGTTCTCTGCGTGGCGGCGATGTCCGCGGCGCTCGGCGGGTTTGCGCTGCTTCTCAACCTGCGCTTTCCCGTGCTCGAATGGGAAAAGATTTCCGTGCCCGTGAAACAGTCGCGCTCCTGCCTCTTTTCCATGCTCGTTTCCTTCGTAGGTTTGGGGCTGGTGCTGCTCATCGGCGCTTTGTGCGCGTCGGTAAATGCCTGGCTGGGCGCGGTGATGATGCCGATCTTCTGCTTTGCCTGCCTGTTCCTGTCGCTGGGGCTGCTCTCTGCGTGCGGGCGCAAACTGTACGACCGCCTGCTCCGCTGAACGCGGGCGGCTGAAAAATACGCGTTAGAAAAATACGCGCGTGGCGCGGAACCGAAAAGGTTCCGCGCCACGCTTTTTTTCTCCGATATACCGAAATCCCGCCCGGAAAATCACAGCGACAGCGCGACCCTCTCTTTCAGCGCTTCGGGCAGGGGAACGTCCGAAACGACGGCGTCGATTTCCGCAAGGGTGCACACCGTGGCGAGGCTGGTTTTTCCGAATTTGGAGCCGTCGCACAAAAACACCTTTTTTTCGGCGTTTTTTAAAAGGGCGCGTTTGAGATACGCGCCGCTCTCGCGGCTGTCCGTAATGCGCCCGTTTTCGGAAACGCAGGTCGCGGAAAAAAAGGCGACGTTCGCGTTGAACGCCGAAAAGAATTCCTCGGTCATACGCCCGCGGAAAGAGGAGGTAACGGGGTCGTACAGCCCGCCCGCGCAGTAGGTGCGGATGTTTTTTCCGCCGAGCACGGCGGCTGCCGCCATACTCGGAGTGATCACGGTAACGTCCTGTTTTTCGTCGAGGATCTCCGCCAGCGCGCAGGTCGTGGAGGATTCGTCTAAAAACACGGTGTCGCCCGCGTGGATGAGCAGAGCTGCCTTTTCGGCGATGAGTTCCTTTTCGCGCGCGTGTTCGCGGGCGCGGAAATCGAAGGGCACCGTTTTGTGCAGGTGGGAAACGAGCGCCGCCCCGCCGTAGTTGCGCTTCACGGCGTTCCGCTCTTCGAGATATTTCAGATCGCGCCGCACGGTCGTTTCGCTCATATGCACGTCCGCGGCGATCTGTTTCACCGTGGCGTATTCGTGTTCTGAAAGGTATTCGGTGATGATTTTAACGCGCTCCATCAGCAGCATTGCGTATTCCTCCTCTTTGCTCCCCGCCCGAATTTTTTTCGGGGGAAAAGCGTTCTTTCGCATCTATCATTATATCCGTTTGTTCATTATTTGTCAAGTTGCAGTCCGTTTTTATATTATTTACGCAAATCCGCGCCGATATTGACAGGTCCGGCGGCAAAGTTTTATAATAGGGGCGGAGGAAAAGAAAATGGAAATTTTTCGGAAACAGAAAGAAAACTTCCGCGATTTCGCGCGCGGCCTGCAAGAACGCCGCGTGCTCGTCGTGTGCGACGCGAACACCGAACCCTTCACGGAGAATATCGGCAGAACGCTTTCCGCGGCGGGCAAAGAAATTTCGCTTTTCCGCTTTCCCGACCGGCATCTCGTGCCCGAAATCGGGCGGCTGAAAGAACTTTTCGCGGCGGCGGAGGGAGCGGATTATCTCCTCGGCGTGGGGTCGGGCGTCATCAACGACATCTGCAAATACCTTTCCGCAAAGACGGAAAAACCCTGCGGCATTCTGGCTACCGCGCCCTCCATGGACGGTTACGTTTCGGGGGTGAGCGCGCTGTATGAAAACGGCAGAAAGGTAACCCTTCCCGCAGCGCCCCCGCGCGAGGCGCTCATCGACGTAAATATCCTCGCAAACGCCCCGCTCGAGATGATCGTCGCGGGCGCGGGGGATCTCATCGGCAAACACACCAGCCTGCTCGACTGGAAACTCGCGCGAAATCTCAAAGGGGAAAAATACGACGCGGAGATCGTCGCCCGTATGGAAAAGGCGCTTTCTTTGGGGATGGAGAGCGCGAAAAAACTTGTTTTGCGCGATTTCGCCGCCGTGGAAACCCTCATCGACGGGCTGCTCCTTTCGGGGATAGAAATGCAGCGCGCGGGCAATTCCCGCCCCGCTTCGGGGAGCGAGCACCATATTTCGCACTACCTCGAAATGAAGGGGGAGGAGATGGGAAAAGATTTCGCCCCGCACGGCGTGAAGGTGGCGCTCGGCTGCCTCGTTTCCGCGGCGATGTACAAATACGCCGCGGGGGAATACGCCGAGCTTTCCTCCCTGCAAGGGGAGATCGCCGCGCTGCCCGCGCCCGAAACGCTTTCCGCCCTCTATCGGGAGATCGGTCTGCCCGCAAAATTCGGGGAAATCGGCGTTTCGCGGGAACTTCTGGAAGAAACGATACGCAACGCGTGGACGGTGCGCGAACGCTACACGATCATGACCTTTCTGCACGAAAAGGGGGCGCTCGGCAGGCTGGCGCCCGCGCTTGCCGAACGATTTGCGTAAGCGTTTTGTTGACAAATTTTCCGCGGCGGGTTATAATAAAGTTAAATATATAAGGCAAACGGGCGGAAAATTATGCTGGAGCAGAACAGAGCGATAAAATTAAATTACGTCAGGGAACACAACGTGGCGCTCATCACGTCCGTATTATACGAACGGCCGCTTTCCTGTCTGGAACTTTCCGGGCGGATCGGCATCAGCGACGTGGGCGTGCGCAAGATCGTGAAGGAACTCGAAGCGCAGGGCATGCTGGAAGTCGCGCCCGAGGAAAACGCGCCCCGCAAAAAGGGGAATCAGCACATCCGCTACCGCATCAACGCGCAATACGGATTTTTCCTCATCGTGGATTTCACGCACCTCAACGAGCTGTACGCCGTGTTCGACTATGCGGGCAACCGCATTTTGGAAAAACGGGGGTTCGATCTTCCCTTTCTCGACGTAACGGACGAGGATCTTGCAAACTTGATCGCCGAGATCAAAGCGGCGCTGCGCGCGGCGGGCATAGAGGAAAGCCGGCTTTTAAACGTGCAGCTTTCCGTGCCCGGGCAGATCGACGAAAAGAACCGCTGTTTCACCATTTCCCACCGTTTCAAAAATTACGAAAACGACGGGGAAGGCAGGTTTTTCCGCATGTTCGAAGAGGCGTTCGGCGCGCCCGTATCCGCAAAGAACAACGTCGCGTATATGGCGCTGGGGGAGGCGGAAAAGG
>CALVZR010000041.1 GCA_944372565.1 uncultured Clostridia bacterium
AGTTTCCTGCTCGGCGGTATGTTCGCCGCGGCGCTCGTGCTATCGCTGAGCATCGCCGTGCCGGTCGCCCTGCACTTTCTCTTCAACGCGGGCGGACTGCTCGTGCAGGAACTCGGCGCGGGCACGGTATGGACGGCGCCCGCCGTTTGCTGTATGGCGGCGGTAAGCGTGCTTGCGGGCGTTTATACCCTCGTTGCGGCGCTGCGGATGAAGGAGAGCGACGCGGCGTTTCTCGCGCCGCCGCTTTTTTCCCCGCCCGGCTGAAAACGCGGCGTTTCCGCGGCGGAATACGGGGTATAAACAAAACGAAAGGCCGCGCGCTTGACAGGAGAAAAAAAGCCTGTTACAATGGGTAACGGTTCCGAAAAGATAAGGAGAATGAAAGATATGCTTACGGCAATTTGCGGTATCAACTGGGGCGACGAAGGCAAGGGCAGGATGGTCGATCTGCTCTCTTCGGATTACAACGTTGTGGTGCGCTATCAGGGCGGCAACAACGCGGGGCACACCGTTATCAACGAAAAGGGCAAATTCATTCTGAATCTGCTGCCGAGCGGCATTCTGCGCGACGGGGTGGTGAACGTGATGGGCAACGGGATGGTCATCGATTTAAAACACCTTTGCGGAGAGATCGGCAGGCTGCGGGACGCCGGCATTTCCGTCACGCCGCAGAATCTGAAGATCAGTTCCATGGCGGTCATCTGTATGCCGTACAACGTGATGCAGGACTGTCTGGAAGAAGAGCGGCTCGCGGATAAGAAATACGGTTCCACGAAGAGGGGGATCGCGCCCATTTACGGGGATAAATACCTCAAAAAGGCCATCCGTATGGGCGAACTGTTTGAAAAAGATCTCCTGCGCGAACGGCTCAAAGACATCGTGGAATGGAAAAACCTCACCATCGAAAAGGTGTACGGCGCGAAACCCGTCACCGTGGAGGAGATGGAAACATATCTCGAAGAATACGGCGGGCAGCTGCTCCCGTTCGTGTGCGATACGGGAAAATTCCTGAACGACGCCGCCGGACGCGGGGAAAAGATTTTGTTCGAGGCGCAGCTCGGCGCTTTGCGCGATATCGATTTCGGCATTTATCCCTATACCTCGTCGTCGAACACCATCGCGGCGTACGCGCCCATCGGCGCGGGCATTCCCAACCGCAAGCTCGATCTTTCCATCGGCATAATGAAGGCGTATTCCTCCTGCGTGGGCGAAGGGCCGTTCACGGCGGAATATTTCGGCGAAAAGGCGGAAAAACTGCGCGAAGCGGGCGGCGAATACGGCGCGGCGACGGGCAGACCCAGGAGGGTGGGCGCGTTCGACGTTCCCGCCAGCCGCTACGGCATCCGTATGCAGGGGGCGGACGAGATCGCCCTCACCAAGCTCGACGTGCTTTCGGGGATGGACGAGATCGAGGTCTGCACGGCGTACGAACTGGACGGCAAAAGAACGGAAGAGTTCCCCTTCTCGGCGGATCTCGCCCGCTGCAAGCCCGTCTATACCAAACTGAAAGGCTGGAAAAAGGACATCTCTTCCTGCCGCAGGGCGGAAGATCTCCCCGCGGAGGCGCTCGAATACATCCGTTTCATCGAAAAGGCGACGGGATGTTATATCCGCTACGTTTCGGTGGGCGCGAGCAGGGAAGCATACATCACGCTGGACAAATAAGGAAAAAAACAACGCCGCGCGGAACAACCCGCGCGGCGCGTTTGCGGTAAAAGGATAAAAAACGGGAGAAGGAAGAATGAAGAGAGGCTGGGGGATGCTTTTGCACGTATCGTCTTTGCCGAACGATTACGGCATCGGCGGTTTCGGAGAGGAGTGCTTTGCGTTTATCGATTTCCTCGCGGGGGCGGGGGCGCGTTATTGGCAGGTTCTGCCGCTCGTGCCCACGGGGTTCGGCAATTCGCCCTATCAATCGCCCGCGGCGGGTATGCTCAATCCGTATTTCATTTCCCTGCCGGAACTGGCGAAACGCTCTCTTTTGACCGAAGAGGAACTCTCCTCGGCGAAAAGGGAATGCGGAACCGTCGATTACGGCGCGCTGTACAGGGAGCGTTTTCCTCTGTTGAAGAAGGCGTTTTCGCGGTTTTGCGGCGGCACGGCGTTCGCCCGCTGGGTGAAGGAGGGCAGGGCGAAGGACTACGCCCTGTTCATGGCGCTCAAAGAGGCGCACGGCGGCGCGTCTTTCGACTGCTGGGATGCCCCGTACAAATTCGCCGAGCCCGCCGCGCTCGAAACCTTCGTGAAAGAACACGAAAGCGAGCTTTTATTCTGGCAGTGGACGCAGTTCGAGGCGGAACGCGAATGGGCGGCGGTAAAGGAATACGCGGGCAGAAAACGCGTGGAAATCGTGGGCGATCTGCCCATTTACGCGGCGTACGATTCGCTGGAAGTGTGGAAGAATCCGCAGCTTTTCAAGTTGGATAAAGACCTGCGCCCCACCATGGTGGCGGGGGTGCCGCCCGATTATTTCAGCGAGGACGGCCAGCTTTGGGGCAACCCCGTTTTCGATTATCTCGCGCACGAACGGGAAGGATTCCGCTGGTGGGCGGGGCGGGTGGCGAATGCGCTCCGCCGCTTCGATTACGTGCGCATAGACCATTTCCGCGGGCTGGACAGGTATTACGAGATCCCCGCGGGCAATCCCACGGCGCGCGGCGGGCACTGGGTGAGCGTTCCGCACGAAAAACTGTTTTCCGCCATTGCGAAGAAAGCGGATATGCGGCGCATCATCTCGGAGGACCTCGGCATTTTGGACGACGGCGTGTATAAACTCCTCGAAAAGACGGGGTTCCCCGGAATGAGCGTGCTTTCCTTCGCCTTCGACGGCGATCCGCACAATAAATATCTTCCCGAACGCATCGGGAAAAATTCGGTGTGCTACACGGGCACGCACGACAACCGGCCGCTCATGGGCATGCTCGCTGCCATGAACGAAGAGGAAAAGAGCGCTTTCAACGCCCGCGTGCGGGAGAGTATGCGCAAAATGAAAGTGAGAAAGAAAACCGATTCGGACGGCGCGCTTGCGGGCGCGGTTACCGAACTCGGCTTCGCCTGCCGCGCGGACGCGTTTATCCTGCCCATGCAGGACGCGGCGCTGCTCGGCGACGAATACCGTATGAACGAGCCTTCCACCGACAAGGCGCAGAACTGGAGCGTACGTTTCGAGCGCAAGCGTTTCCGCCCCGCGCTCTCGTGCAGGCTTTCCGCCCTCGCGGAAAAATATAAAAGGAAGGCAAAAACTTGACTTAAACGCCGAAATGCGTTACAATAAAGGCGACTAAAAACAGACGGAGAGAACTATGGAAAGAGGGCTGCTGACGCCGTTAAAACTTTTGAGAAGACAGGTTTTCGTGGAAGTTGCGCGCGTCGCGTTCGAAAAGGATTCCGACATCAACGACGCGATCGAAGCCATTCCCTACAAGATCACACCGGGGGACAAGCCCCTGTATCGGGAAAGCATCTGGAGAGAGCGGGCGATCTGCTCCGAGCGGGTGCGGCTTTCGATGGGGCTGAGCTTGCGCCCCGAAGATATGCCCGTGCACATCACGAGCGGGCTGCACGAGAGCGACATCGCGGATAAATATTACGAACCGCCCCTCATGCAGGTCATCCCCTCGGCGTGCGAGGCGTGCCCGCCCAACCGCTATATGGTTACCGATAACTGCCGCGGCTGCGTGGCGCATCCCTGCACCGAAGTTTGTCCCAAAAACGCCGTTTCCATCGTGGACGGCAAATCGGTGATCGATCAGAACAAGTGCGTGAAATGCGGCAGGTGCAAGAGCGTTTGCCCGTACGGCGCCATCGTGCACCAGACCCGCCCCTGCGCGGAGGCGTGCGGCGTGAAGGCCATCGGCAGCGACGATCTCGGCAGGGCGCGCATCGACAGCGAAAAATGCGTTTCCTGCGGCATGTGCATGGTGAATTGCCCGTTCGGGGCGATCGCCGATAAATCGCAGATCTTCCAGCTCATCCGCGCGCTGCGCCGCGG
>CALVZR010000042.1 GCA_944372565.1 uncultured Clostridia bacterium
GTCTGCTTTGCGGGCACGCCGCGGCTTAAATAGGAAAAGGGGTAAAGGTCGGTTTCGCCGTCCTGCCGTTCGAGCACGGAAAAATCGATCGTCCTGCCGTCGATGCGGGCGGGGGTGCCCGTTTTGAAACGCCGCACCTCGAATCCCAGATCGATGAGGCTTTTGGTCAGTTCGGTGGCGGGGGCAAAGCCCGAAGGCCCGCTCGGGCGCTTCCATTCGCCCGCGATGACGCTGCCGTTGAGATAGACCCCCGTCGCCACGACGACGGCGCGCGCTTCGAGCACGCTGCCGTAGGTCGTCTTCACGCCGCAAACCCTGCCGTTTTCGGTGAGAATCTCCGAAGCTTCGCCCTGCAGAATGCGAAGATTAGGCGTGTTTTCCAACGTCTTTTTCATCAGGCGGTGATAGAGGTTTTTATCCTCCTGCCCGCGCAGCGACTGCACCGCCGCGCCCTTGCCGCGGTTGAGCATACGCATCTGCAAAAGCGCCTTGTCCGCATTCACGCCCATTTCGCCGCCCAGCGCGTCGATCTCGCGCACGAGATGCCCTTTCGCCGTGCCGCCGATCGAGGGGTTGCACGCCATAAAGGCGATGCTGTCGAGATTGAGGGTGAGCATCGCCGTTTTCAAACCCGTGCGGGCGAGGGCGAGGGCGGCTTCGCAGCCCGCGTGCCCCGCGCCGATCACCACGGCGTCGTATTGTCCTTCGCGGTAAACGTCCATTTTTATTTCTTTAAAATCATATTTTTGAGGTCGTTGACCTGCACTGCCATCTTGTTATTTGTCTTGATGAGTTCGGCGATCTTGTCGCGCGCGTGGATCACCGTGGTATGGTCCCGCCCGCCCATCTTTTCCCCTACGGTAACGAGGGGAAGGCTGAGCAGTTCGCAGATGAGATACATACAGATCTGCCGCGGCTCCACGACTTCCTTGTTTTTCTTCTTTTCCAGAAGGTTGGTTTTGGAAATCTTGAAAAATTCGCACACGCAGCCGATGATGTCGTCTATTTTCAGTTCTTCCTGCTCGTCGCCCGTCGATTCCCTGAGCACCTCGGCGGCGAGTTCCACGGTGAGGGGCTTTTCCTGCAGTTGGGAAAAGAAGATGACCTTGGTCAGCTTTCCGATGAGGGTGCGGATATCCTCCCCGCCCGTTTCGGCGAGATAGGCGAGCACCTTCATATCCACGATGCACTTTTTCTCCTCCGCCTTCTTTTTGAGGATGGCGATCCTCGTTTCCAGATCGGGGGGCTGCACGTCCGCCAAAAGTCCGCCTTCGAAGCGGGTTTTCAGCCTGTCTTCGAGCAGTTCGATCTCCTGGGGCGGGCGGTCGGAAGTGAGCACGATCTGCTTGTTTTGCAGCACCAGCTCGTTGAAGGTGTGGAAAAATTCCATCTGCGTGCTTTCCTTTTTGGCGAGGAACTGCACGTCGTCGATCAGCAACACGTCCACGTTGCGGTAGCGGCTGCGGAATTCCGAACCCTTGTTCGCCCCGCGGGAGATGCTTTCGATGAGCTGGTTGGTGAACTGCTCGCACGTGGCGTAAAGCACGTTGAGCGAGGGGGAATGCAGGCGGATATAGTTGGCGATCGCCATTAAGATATGGGTTTTGCCCAGCCCCGTGCCGCCGTAGATGAACAGCGGGTTATACGATTCTCCGGGATTTTCCGCCACGGCTTTGCCCGCGGCGTAGATGTATTCGTTGGAAGGCCCCACGACGAAGGAATCGAAGGTGAACGCGGGATTGATGGGGCCGCCCTGGGGGGCTTCGTCCTGGCGGATCTGTTTGAGATAGTCCTCTTTATTCTGCCCCACGAACAGCTCGAAATCGGTGATGCCCGTTTTGGAGGCGATGAGGGCGGCGCGGATCTTCTCCGCGAGCATGGCGGTGATCTGCTTGGCGAAAAATTCGTTGGGGGTGCACAGAACGATTTTATTCCCCTTGAAATCGACGGGCGTGAGCCGCGTGATATAGGTGGAATACGTGATCCCGCTCACGGTCTTTTCCAGCTCTTCGAGCGCGTTATTCCATAAAATCTCGAAACTTTCCATTTTTTGTGCCTCTTTTTTTACCTCTTATGTTGCAAATCCCGCGAAAAAACGGTATAATATCCGATGGGGAAAGGCGCCCCGCCCCTCCCGCGCGCTTCCGTAAAGGAAGTGTGCCTTATCACTATATCAAAAAATCGCGGCAAAGTCAATCGCCGCGAAAATTTAAACGAAATTATGAGAATAAAAACTTTACGGGTGAAAAATTTCCGCAACTACGCGGAAGAAGAATTTTCCTTCGGCGACGGGCTGAACGTGATCCGCGGCGCGAACGCGCAGGGCAAGACCAACGCCGCGGAGGCGGTGTTTCTGCTCTGCACGGGGTATTCGCCGCGCGCCACGAAGGACAACCAACTCGTAAAGCGGGGGGAAGAGCGGGCGGAGATCGCCTGCCGCGCGGAGAGCCGCTACGGGGAGATCTCCATCGAAATGGAAATTTCCCGCTCGGAAAAAAAGAGCGTGAAGATCAACGGCACGCCCATTTTGCGGCTGGGGGAACTTCCCGGCAACGTGTACAGCGTGTTTTTCAACCCGAACGAACTCAAACTCGTGAAGGAATCGCCCGAGGACAGGCGGCGGTTTATGAACATTTCGCTTTCGCAGATGTCGAGGAACTACCTCTTTTCGCTCAACCGCTACAATAAGATCTTACAGCAGCGGAACAACCTTTTGAAAGAAAGCGACAGGCTGCTCGTGCGCGAGACCCTTCCCGTGTGGGACGCGGAGTTTTCCAAATACGCGGCGAAGATCATTCTGCTGCGCAACGAATTCTTAAAAATGCTCGCCCCTCTCGCGGAGGAGGCGCACGCCTGCCTTTCGGGAGGCAAGGAAAAACTGACCATGGCATCGGAGAGCGGCTATTACGGCACGGAGGCGGAAGTGGCGGACGCGGTGAAGGAAGATCTCAAAACGGCGTTTGAAAAGGATATCCGTCTGGGATTTACCACCGTGGGGCCTCACCGCGACGATATGAAACTCTTCCTCGACGGGGAGGACGTGCGCCTCTACGGCTCGCAGGGGCAGCAGCGGACGGTGGCGCTCGCGCTCAAAATGGCGGAAACGGAAATTTTCAAAGCGCGTTCGGGGGAATATCCCGTGCTCGTTTTAGACGACGTGCTGAGCGAGCTCGACAAGGTGCGCCAGCGCAGGCTGCTCAAAAAAACGGACGGGATACAGACCATCGTAACCTGCACGCACGCGGAAAAGAGCGTATTCGGCTCCCTTCCCTGCAAAAAAATGACCGTCGTTTCGGGAAAATTGAAAAAATCTTCTTCCGTCGATTGACAAAACGCGCAAAAAGTTTTATGATAGAGGGGAAAAAGAGGCAGATCATGAAAAATTTCAACGGCAAAAACTTCGTCTTTACGTTTTATTACGCGTACTTTTCCAAAAAGTAAGTGAATTTTTTGCTGTGGTTTTTTTCGGACAATCCGACAGGTAAGAACAGAAAAAAGGTGCGCGCCGCAGCAATGCGGCGCGTTTTTCATTGTAAGGAGAAAAAGATATGATCATCATCCCCAAGAAAGATTACGACAAATCCCAGCTGGACAACCTCGTGCATTGGCTGGAAGACAAGGGCTTGCAGGTGCATCAGAGCAAAGGCGAGAACATGACGGTGCTCGGGCTGATCGGCGATACTTCCAAAATCGATATCGACCTCATCCGCTCGCTCGACGTGGTGGAGGACGTGAAGCGCATTCAGGAACCCTTCAAGAACGCCAACCGCAAATTCCACCCGGAGGACACCGTGGTGGACGTGAACGGCGCGAAGATCGGCGGCGGCAATTTCCAGTTCATCGCGGGGCCGTGCTCGGTGGAGAGCGAAGAGCAGATCATCGGCATCGCCAAAGCGGTGAAGGCGGCGGGCGCGAACCTGCTGCGCGGCGGCGCGTTCAAGCCGAGAACTTCGCCCTACGCCTTCCAGGGGCTGCGCGGCGAGGGCATCCGCCTGCTGCTCGAAGCGAAGAAGGAAACGGGGCTGCCCATCGTTACCGAAATTATGGATATTTCCCAGCTGCCTCTCTTCGAGGAGGTGGACGTTCTGCAGGTGGGCGCGCGCAATATGCAGAACTTCGAACTCTTAAAAGAGCTCGGCAAACTGCGCAAGCCGATTTTGCTCAAACGGGGGATGAGCAGCACGCTGCAGGAACTGGTGATGAGCGCGGAATACATTATGGCGGGCGGCAATACGCAGGTCATATTGTGCGAGCGCGGCATCCGCACGTTCGAAACGAGCACGAGAAACACCCTGGATCTTTGCGCCGTGTCCGTGCTCAAACAGATGTCGCACCTGCCCGTCGTCATCGACCCCAGCCACGCGACGGGATACGCGAAATACGTGCGCCCCATGTCGCTCGCGGCGGCCGCCGCGGGGGCGGACGGGCTGATCATCGAAGTGCATAACGACCCGCAGCACGCGCTGTGCGACGGGCAGCAGTCCATCACGCCCGAGGCGTTCGCCTCGCTGGCGGAAAACGTGAAAGCCATTCTGCCGTACGCGGCGAAGAGGGGGGAAGTATGAACATCGGCATCGTGGGGCTGGGGCTGATCGGCGGTTCGATCGCAAAAGCCCTCAAAAAGAATACGCCGCACGCCGTTTACGGCGCGGATACCGACGCGGAGAGCCTGAAAAAGGCCGTTTTGGTGGGCGCGATCGACGGGGAACTGAAATTGCTTGCGGGGCTGGACGTGCTCATCGTCGCGCTCTATCCCGCGGCGACGGTGGAATACGTGCGCGAAAATGCGGACAGGATCCCGAAAAACTGCATCGTGCTCGATACGGCGGGCGTGAAGCGCGCCGTGTGCGGCGAGCTTTTCCCGCTCGCGCGGGAAAAGGGGCTGACCTTTGTGGGGGGCCATCCCATGGCGGGCGTGGAATTTTCCGGGTTCGACCATTCGCGGGAAGCGCTCTTCAAAAACGCCTCCATGATCCTCGTGCCCGATAAAAACATCACGATAGACAAGCTCGAATTGCTGAAGGAACTGTTTATGTCCGTCGGGTTCACGCGCATTCAGATCTCCACGCCCGAAGAGCACGACAAGATGATCGCCCTCACTTCCCAGCTGGCGCACGTTTTGTCGAGCGCGTATGTAAAGAGCCCCTCGGCGCTCAGCCACAAGGGCTTTTCCGCGGGCAGTTTCCGCGATATGACGCGGGTTGCAAAACTCAACGAGGAGATGTGGACCGAACTGTTTTTCGACAACAAGGAAAACCTTCTGACCGAGATCGACGGGCTGATCGAGCGGCTGGGCGAATATAAGTGCGCGCTCTACGAGGACGACAGGGAAACGATGAAACAGCTGCTCAAAGAGGGGCGGGAACGCAAGGCGCTGGTGGATAAAAAATATGAAAAGAATAACAATTGAAACTTCCTCGCCCTACGAGGCGCTCATCGGGGAGAACCTGCTCGATAAAGCGGGCAAATATATGCGGGAGGCGGGGATCAAGGCGAAGAAGGCGTTCATCGTTTCGGACGACACCGTGCTCGCCCTTTACGGCAGAAGGGTGAAGGACGCGCTCTCGGCGGCGGGATATGCGCCTTTCACGCTGGCGTTCGAACACGGCGAAAAGCACAAGACGCTCGCCACCGTGGAAAAGATCCTCTCCACGCTGTGCGCGGCGGAGATCACCCGTTCGGACGTGCTCGTCGCCCTCGGCGGCGGCGTGGCCGGGGACGTGTGCGGTTTCGCGGCAGCCATCTACCTAAGGGGGGTGAAGTTTGTGCAGATCCCCACCACATTGCTCGCCGCGGTCGATTCCTCCGTGGGCGGCAAGACGGGGGTGGACCTGCCCGCGGGCAAAAACCTCGCGGGGGCGTTCCATCAGCCTTCGCTCGTGCTGTGCGATACTTCGGTGATCTCCTCCCTTCCCGAAAATCTTTATTCCGAGGGGATGGCGGAGGTCGTAAAATACGGTATGATTAAAAACGCCGCCTTTTTTGAAAAACTGGAAGCGGGGAATGCGGATACGGAAAACATCGTTGAAACGAGCGTGCGCACCAAGGCGGAGATCGTGAAAAACGACGAGTTCGACCGCGGCGAGCGTATGCTGCTCAATTTCGGGCACACCTTCGGGCACGCGGCGGAAAAGCTGAGCGGGTTCGGGATGAGCCACGGCGAGGGGGTGGCGCTCGGTATGGTCTTTGCCTGCCGCTATGCGGAAGAAACGGGCTTTTTGCGGGAAGAAGGGTTGCGCGGGCGGCTGGAAAGCGCGCTCGCCCGCTACCGCCTGCCCGCGCTCTGCCCGTTTACGGGCAAGGAACTTTTCAAGGCGATGACGAACGATAAAAAGCGGTTCGGGGATACGATCAATCTCGTTCTGCCGCGGCGGGCGGGGCTGGCGGAGATCTGCCCCACGCCGGTGGAAACGTGCGGGGAGGTTATGGAAAAACTATGAACGTGAGAGTTTATCCCTGCACGCTGGACGGGGAAGTTTATGCCCCCGCGTCCAAATCCATGGCGCACCGCGCGCTGCTCTGCGCCGCGCTGGCGGAGCGGGAAAGCCAAGTTTTATTGTCCTCTTCTTCGGAAGATATCGACGCCACCGCGCGCTGCATAGAGGCGGCGGGCGGCAAGGTGGAAAGGGGAAAAAGCGGCTGGAAAATCTCCCCGGTTTCGGGCGCGGAAAACGCGCTGTACGACTGCGGGGAGAGCGGCAGCACGCTGCGCTTTTTCCTGCCCGTCGTCGCGGCGCTCGGCGTCGGCGGCACGTTCACGGGAAAAGGCCGCCTGCCCGCCCGCCCGCTCGGCGAACTGCTTTCCGTTCTGCGCGGCTGCCGCGTTTCGGGGGATAAACTTCCCCTGCATATCGAAGGGCGGCTGGAAAGCGGCTTGTTCCGCCTCAGGGGGGACGTGAGTTCGCAATATATCACGGGTCTGCTCTTCGCCCTGCCCCTGCTCGGCGGGGACAGCGAAATCGAACTGACCACCCCGCTGGAAAGCGCCTCTTACGTGGAGATGACCTTGCGCGCGCTCGCGGAGGCGGGCGTTAGCGCGGAGCGCACCGAAAAGGGCTTTTTCGTGCGCGGCGGGCAGCGTTTTCGCCCGAAGGATAAAACCGAAGTGGAAGGGGACTGGTCGAACGCGGCGTTCTTTTTAACGGCGAGCGCCATCGGCAATCTGGTGCGGGTGCGCGGGCTGAATAAGCATTCCGCGCAGGGGGACGCGAAAGTGCTCTCCGCCCTGCTCTCGCTGCGGAGCGGGGGCGCGGAGATCGACGCCTCCGACATCCCCGACCTCGTGCCCGTGCTTTCGGTGGCGGCGGCGTACGCGACGGGAAAGACGGTTTTCAAAAACGCCGCCCGCCTGCGGCTGAAAGAATGCGACCGCCTGCACGCTGCGGCGCTCAACCTGAACGCCCTCGGCGGCAAGGCGACGGAAACGCCCGACGGGCTGATCGTGCAGGGCACGGGCGGGCTGAAAGGCGGAAAGGCGGAGGGGTTCAACGACCACCGCATCGTGATGAGTATGGCGATCGCCGCCACGCAGGCGGAAGGCCCCGTGGAGATTTCGGGAGCGGAGGCGGTGAACAAGTCTTATCCGTCCTTCTTTGAAGAATTCAAAAGGCTGGGAGGGAAATTCGATGTCCTCTGATTTCGGAAAAAATCTCAAAGTGAGCATTTTCGGGCAGTCGCATTCCGAGATGATCGGCGCCCTGCTCGACGGGCTGCCGAGCGGCTATCCGATAGACCCCGGCGAATTGCAGGCGTTTATGGACAGGCGGCGTGCAAAGGACGGTTTGTCCACCGCGCGGCGGGAAGCCGACAGGGTGCGCATCGTGAGCGGGCTGTTCGAGGGAAAAACGTGCGGCGCGCCGCTCGCCGCCCTCATCGAAAACGAAAACGTGCGCTCTTCCGATTACGACGAAATCGCCTTTCATCCCCGCCCCTCGCACGCCGATTACACCTCTTTCGTCAAATACCGTTTCCGCGATTACCGCGGGGGCGGGCATTTTTCGGGGCGGCTGACCGCGGCAATCTGCGCGGCGGGCGGCGTGGCGAAACAGATTTTAAAAACGCGGGGGATCTTCGTCGGGGCGCACGTGTTGCAGATCGGGAAGGCGAAGGATACGCCTTTCGACCCCGTGCGCGTGAAAAAGGAGGATTTCCCCGTTTCGGATTTCCCCGCGCTCTCGCCGTCCGCGGCCGAGCGGATGAAGGCGGAAATCCTCACCGCGAAGAGCGAATGCGACAGCGTGGGCGGCATCGTGGAATGCGCCGTGCTGGGCGTGCCCGCGGGCGTGGGCGAGCCGATGTTCGGCGGCGTGGAGAACGCGCTCGCCGCCAATTTATTCGGCATTCCCGCCGTGAAGGGCGTGGAGTTCGGCAGCGGATTCGCGGGGGCGTGCCTGCGCGGCTCGGAGAATAACGACGCGTTTTATGCGGAGGACGGAAAGATCTTTACGAAAACCAACAACGCGGGGGGGAGTAACGGCGGCATTTCCAACGGGATGCCCGTGATCTTCCGCGTGGCGATCAAGCCCACGGCTTCGGTATTTCTCCCGCAGGAAACCGTCGATTTGAAAACGGGAGAAAATTACAGCCTGCTCATCCGCGGCAGGCACGATCCCTGCATCGCCGTGCGCGCGGTGCCCGTTGCGGAAAGCGTGGCGGCGCTCACCGTGCTCGATTTGCTGCTCGGCGCGGAAAAAGACAAATGGAATTTAGGAGAATAAATATGGAAGAACTCAAAAAAGCAAGGGAAAAAATCGACAGGATAGACGAGCAGATCGCCGACCTTTTCGCCGAGCGTATGGACGAGGTGGAGGAGGTGATCGCCGTAAAGAAGAAAAACGGCATCCCCGTGTACAGCCCCTCGCGCGAGCGCGAAGTGCTCAACAAGGTTTCCGACCGCGTGCCCGAAAAATACGAGGCGTATTCCCGCGTGCTCTTTTCCACGATGTTCGAGCTCAGCCGCTCGTATCAGAGCATTTTAAGCGCGTCCTCGCCGCTGGAAGATACCCTCCGCGAGGCGGTGAAAAACACGAAGGCGCACTTCCCCGAAAGGGCGACGGTCGCCTGCCAGGGCGTGGACGGGGCGTATTCCTCCCTCGCGGCGGAAAAACTCTTCAAACTGCCCAACTTGATGTATTTCCGCCAGTGGGACGGCGTATTTTCCGCGGTGGAAAAGGGGCTTTGCAAATACGGCGTGCTCCCCATCGAAAATTCTTCCTTCGGCTCGGTGAACGGCGTTTACGATCTTATGCTGCACCATAATTTCTATATCGTGCGCACCGTGAAACTGCACGTTTCCCACGTGCTGCTCGCCAAAGAGGGCGTGAAATTGGAGGACGTGAAGGAAATTTATTCCCACGAACAGGCGCTCGGCCAGTGCAGCGAATTTTTGAAAGCCCACCCCGATATTAAGATCAACGTGTGCGAAAACACCGCCGTCGCCGCCAAACGGGTGGCGGAGAGCGGGGCGGAGGCCGCCGCCATCTCCTCGGCGAACTGCGCGGACATCTACGGGCTGAAAGTGCTTTCCCGCAAGGTGCAGAACAGCGAAAACAACTATACGCGCTTCATCTGCATTTCCAAGGAGCCGGAAATCTACGCGGGCGCGAACAAGATCAGCCTGATGCTCACGCTGCCGCACCGCCCGGGCGCGCTGTACAGCGTGATGAGCAAGTTCAACGCGCTCGACATCAACCTCTCCAAACTGGAATCCCGCCCCATCGTCGGCAGCGATTTTGAATTTATGTTCTATTTCGACATCGAGGCGGAGATCGACAAGGAGAGCGTGATCAAACTGATGAGCGAACTTTCCGCCTCGCTCGAACGGTTCGTATTCCTGGGGGCGTATTCGGAACTTTGATGAAAGAGTATCTCATCGGAGAAAAACTTTCCCACAGCTATTCGGTGCCCATCCACAAGGCGTTCGGGGCGGAAAACTATTCGCTCAAAGAAATCGGAAAAGAGGAACTTGCGGCGTTTTTCGCAAAGAAGGATTTCGGCGGGCTGAACGTAACCATCCCCTATAAGCGGGAAGTGTTCGCTTTTTTGGACGAAGTTTCCCCGCTGGCGGAGCGCATCGGGGCGGTGAACACCGTGGTCAACCGCGGCGGCGTCCTTTACGGCGACAATACCGATTATTTCGGCTTTTCCGCGCTGGCGGCGCGTGCCGGGGTGGACTTTCGCGGCGCCAACGTGCTGATTTTCGGCACGGGCGGCACGAGCGAAACGGCGGAAACGGTGTGCCGCGACGGGGGCGCCGCGCGGGTGGAAAAGGTTTCCCGCAGCGGGGCGCTGAATTACCAAACGATGTATGAGCGGCGCGATACCCACGTGGTGGTGAACACCACGCCCGCGGGGATGTTCCCGAACGACGGCGCGGCGATTGCCGACCTTTCCCGTTTTCCCGCCCTTCGCGGGGCGCTGGACGCGGTGTATCACCCCCTGCGCACCAACCTCGTTTTGCAGGCGGAGGCGCTGGGCGTGCCGTGCGCGGGCGGGCTTTATATGCTCGTGGCGCAGGCGGCGCGCGCGCGGGAACTCTTCGACGGAAGGAAGATCGCGGAGAACGAGATCGAGGGCGTTTACCGCAAAATCGGGCGCGCATACGAAAACGCCGTGCTCGTGGGAATGCCCGGTTCGGGCAAGAGCGCGGTGGGCAGGGCGCTCGCCGCGCGGCTCAAACGGGAGTTTTACGACAGCGACGCGGAAATCGAGCGCCGCGCCGGGCCGATAGAGGAGATCTTCGCGCGCGGCGGGGAGGAAACTTTCCGCAGGATCGAAAAAGAGGTGATAGAGGAGCTTTCCAAAAAGAGCGGCGTCGTTCTCGCCACGGGGGGCGGCGCGGTGAAGAACAAGGCGAACGTCGCCGCGCTCAGGCGCAACGGAAAGATCCTGTATATCGACCGCCCGGTGGAAAAACTTGCCCTGAAAGGCAGGCCGCTTTCCAAAGACCGGGAAACGGTGAAACGGCTGTACGAGGAGCGGCGCGCGCTGTACGAGGACGCGGCGGACGTCCGCGTGAAAAACGTCGGCGCGCTCGCCGAGGCGGAAGAGGCGGCGTTCAGGGCGTTTACGGAGGAAGAAGAATGAAACTGCTCGTCATCAACGGCGTGAATCTCAATATGCTCGGCATACGGGAAAAGAATCTCTACGGCACGCAGGATTATCGCGCGCTCGTGAAATTTATCCGCGCGGAGGCGAAAAAGCGGGGCGTAAAGGCGAAGTGCTTTCAGTCCAACTGCGAGGGGAGAATCGTTACCGAAATTCAGCGGGCGTACCGTAAATTCGACGGCATTATCATCAACGCGGGGGCGTACACCCATACGTCCGTCGCCATTCTGGACGCGCTCAAAGCGGTGGATATTCCCGCCGTGGAAGTGCACCTGACCGACATCTATGCGCGGGAGGAGTTCCGGCACGTTTCCTATATCTCCCTCGCCGCGAAAAAGACGATCTGCGGCAAGGGCTTTGCGGGATACGCCGAGGCGA
Organism: uncultured Clostridia bacterium; assembly: GCA_944372565.1. GTDB lineage: Bacteria > Bacillota > Clostridia > Christensenellales > Borkfalkiaceae > UMGS775. Next base: position 11,485 of record CALVZR010000042.1, read on the forward strand.
TGGATTTCCTTTCGGGGAAGAAGTGAGGGAAAGATGCGCGTGGAACTCAGAGCGTGGGACGTTTCGTTCGCGCCCGCGCTCGCAAAGACGATCGGAAACAAGAAGGTGCAGGACAATCTGCGCGACGGCATTCCCTTTCCCTATACGGAAGCGGACGCGCGGGAATTTATCGGCGGCGTGCTCGCCGCAAAGGACGTATTCGCCTTCGCCGTGTTTGCGGACGGGCGGTTTTGCGGGAGCATAAGCGTAACGCGGGGCGGCAACGTCCACCGCCGCACGGGAGAGCTGGGGTATTATCTCGCCGAACCGTTCTGGGGCAGGGGCATAGGAACGGCGGCGGTGAAAAAGATGTGCGCTTTCGTGTTTGAAAATTCCGATATCGTGCGCATTTTCGCGGAGCCTTATTCGCGAAACGCGGCGTCCTGCCGCGTGCTCGAAAAATGCGGTTTTTCCTGCGAGGGGATTTTGCGGAAAAACGCCGAAAAAAACGGAAAACTCCTCGATATGAAGATGTATACCGGACGAGAATAAAACGAACCCGATTTAAAGCGGGCATACCGCCCCATCTACTGCGTTAAAACCCTTGGCAATAGGGGCGCTATTGCCTGCGGGCTTTGCCTTGTATCTAAAACGATCTGCCCGCTTGAAATTGCTTCGCACCCTTAAATAGCGTATTTTGGGATGAATTGGCGCGATGACGAAGCAGCAATGCCCGCTCGCATTGCAATGAGGAAGAACGACAAAGCGCACAAAAGCCGCATTTAAGGGCCGGTTCGTATTACTCCCGTCCGGTATTCCCTGCTGAAAGAAGAATTTTCGCCCGAAATGCAGAAATGAACGCTTTTCCGCCGCAAGGCGGGAAAAAGAGAGCGCCGCGGCAAAATGCCGCGGCGCTTCGCATATTTTCGGAAAATTCAGCCGTTGAGATCGAGCAGTCTGATGCCCTGGTGATAGTCTTTATAAAGTTCTATCTTTTCGTTTAAGAGCTTTATCGCCTCGTCGGCGGTGTCCACGCCGAACACCTTATCCTCGAAGGGGTAGCGTTCGCGGTGATCGAGCCGCGTATCCGCAAGTTTGCCGCTCCAGCCGTCCACGCCGCGGAACGCCAGAATGAGCCGTTTGAGCGACCACGCCAGCGCCATTTCCGAAAGCGTGCCCGCGCCGCCGCCCACCGCCACCACGGCGGAGGCGTTGGCAACGAGGGCGTTGCGCATCATATCCAGCCCCGTGGGGATGACGATATCCGCGTATTTGTTCGCTTCCTTGATGTCGAAAGAGGGGATGAGCGCCACGGTGTCGCCCTCGCGGTATTTTTCGGAGGAGCGCGCCCCCATAAACGCCGCTTCCATCACGCCGCCCATACCGCCGGACTGCACCCGATAGCCGTTATCCACCAGTTTTCTGCCCATTTCAAAGGCCGCTTTGAATTTATCCCCGTCTTTTTCGATGACCGCGTCGCCGATGACCGATACCAATTTTCTCATTTTCAAAACTCCTTTTTTTATAATATGTGTCTTTTGCGATTAAGTTTACCACAATCCGCGGGAAATTTCAACGGTTTTTCCCCTTTTGGGAAGAAAGAGGCGGAATTTCCCTTTCCGCGCTTGAAAAATCCGCCGATTTATGGTAGAATGGTGCGCGGTAAGAGAATGCGAAGGAAAAAACATTTAGACGAGCGGCTTGCCGCCGCAAACGACGTGCTTTTCGTGCTGGAAAGCCGCGAATTTTACAAAAAGAGCAAGGAGGAAAAAACCGCGCTCTTCGATCTCGCCGCCCTTTTCGGCAATAAAAATCCCGTGGAAATCGAATTCGGCTGCGGGCGGGGCAAATTCCTCGCGGAATCGGCGGCGAAGTTCCCCGAACGCAATTTCATCGGCGTGGAGAAGCTCTCGAACGTCATCGTGGCGGCGGCGGAAAAGGCCAAAAAGGCGGGGCTGAAAAACGCGAAGTTTTTCAACCTGAGCGCGGAAAACGCCGATTGTTTCCTGCCCCCGCGCTGCGCGGAGAGAATTTACCTCAATTTTTCCTGCCCGTTCCCCAAAAACACCTACGCAAACCGCAGGCTGACGAGCGGGCGCTTTCTCGAAATTTACAAAACGCTGCTCAAAGCCGGGGGAGAGATCTGGTTCAAAACGGACAATATGCACTTTTTCGAGTGGTCGCTCGAAAGTTTCACCGCGCACGGGTTCGCGGTGAAAAACGTATCGCTCGATCTGCATAAAAGCGGGTTCGAGGGCAATATCACCACGGAATACGAAGAGCGCTTTTTGCGCTGCGGGATGCCCATCTACCGCCTGGAAGCCTACGTTTTGTAACGCGAGCGCGCTTATTTGCCCGCGTATTCCTCGAAAAGGTCGTTCGGCGTGCAGTTCAAAATGTCGCACAGCGCCTTTAAGTTTTCAAATTTGATGGAAGTCGTTTCGTTCTTCACGAGGCGGTTGAAATTCTGATAACTTAAACCGAGCTGGATATACAGCCAGTATTTGCTCTTGCCCTTTTCTTTGAGGATTTCCAATATGCGCAGTTTCATTCTCTCACCTGTAAATATCTTATTTGTACATCATATAATTATACTGCCGCGAATCGCTTGACACATAGACGCTCGCATTATATAATGTACACATAAATATACGGCGATATGCGCCGTTGCAAAAACGGCGGAAAGCGGGAAAACGCGGCGCGCGCTTCGTTCCGCTTGACAAGCCGCCGGGCAAAATGATATGCTTTATTCGGCTTTCGGGCTTTATACCCGTCCGGTATCCGGAAGCAAAAGGAGAATTATGCAGGAAATATTAGACGTGCGGGGGCTGAAAAAGACCTTTTCGCTCTCGGCAAAACAGCGCAGGATAGAGCGCACCGATTCCCGCGTGAAAGTCGCGCTGGACGGGCTTTCGTTCAAGGCGTACGCGGGGGAGGTGTACGGGCTGCTCGGGCCCAACGGCGCGGGCAAAACGACTTGCCTTCGCATCCTCTCCACACTCATCAAGCCGGACGAGGGCGACGCCTTCGTGGCGGGCGCGAGCGCGGTGAAGGAAGAGGCGAAAGTGCGCGAAAAGATCGGGTTTTTGACGAGCGAACTCAAATTGGAAGATTTTTTCACGCCCAATTATCTCTTCGATTTTTTCAGCGAACTGCACGGGATGGACGAGCATGCGCGCGCCGCGCGCAAGGCGGAACTTTTCGGCAAATTCGGCATAGACCGCTTTGCGGAAGTGAAGGTGGCCGACCTTTCTACGGGTATGAAACAGAAAGTTTCCATCGCCATCGCCATCGTGCACGATCCCGACGTGATCGTGTTCGACGAGCCGACCAACGGGCTGGACGTCATCACCGCGAAAACGGTTACCGACTTTCTGCTCGAACAGAAATCGCTCGGAAAATGCGTGATCGTTTCCACCCACATCTTTTCGCTCGTGGAAAAGATCTGCGACCGCGTGGGCGTGATCATAGACGGCAAACTCGTTTCGGAAGGCACGCTGGACGAAGTGCGGGGCGGCAGGAGCCTGGAAGATAAATTTTTCGAGATCTATTCCGAAAGCCGCAGGGCAAAGGGGGAAGAGATATGAAAGGCTGGTTTCCCGTATTCAAAAAGGAACTGCTGCGCTTTTTTAAAGACAAGCGAATGATCATCGGCACGCTCATCCTGCCGGGGCTTTTAATCTACCTCGTGTATTCCTTTATGGGGGACGGCATGCGGGGGCTGATCGGCGGGGAAGAGCGCACGCCCACGGCGTATGTGCAGGATCTGCCGGAGCAACTCGCCGAAGGCTTTTCCGCCGTGTTCGATGTGACCGAAATCGGCGCGGACGGCGCGGAGAGCGCCAAAGAGGCGGTGAAAAACGCGCAGACGGATATTTTCGTCGTCTTTCCCGAAGGGTTTTGGAGCAGTATCATGAATCCGACGGGCGACGTTCCTAATGTGGAAATTTATTTCAACGCCGCGGAAAGCAATTCTTCTTCCGCCTATTCCGCGGCGGTCGCCCTGCTCGACGCGCTGGAAAGTTCGCTTTCCAACCGTTTCGACGTGAATAACCCCGCTTCGGGAGGGATATACGACCTCTCCGACGAGCGCGACGTGACCAGCATGATCTTTTCCATGCTCATGCCCATGCTGATGATGATTTTCATCTTCACGGGGGCGATGTCGGTGGCTCCCGAATCGATCGCGGGGGAAAAGGAGCGCGGCACCTTCGCCACGCTGCTCGTCACGCCCGTTTCCCGCGCGGGGGTGGCGGTGGGGAAGATCTTCGCGCTCAGCATCATCTCGGTGCTGTGCGGGCTTTCTTCCTTTATCGGCATCATGTTAAGCCTTCCCAAGATGATGGGCGGGGCGGACGTGAGCGCGAATATCTATTCCGTCGGGGATTATTTCGCGCTTTTTGGCATCGTGGTTTCGAGCGTTTTGCTCATCGTGGCGATGATCTCGGTGATTTCGGCGTTCGCAAAGAGCGTGAAGGAGGCTTCCGCCTACGTTACGCCCCTTATGATCGTCGTGGTGCTGCTCAGCGTAACGTGTATGTTCACGGACGGCGCGCCCGCGAGCGTATGGCCCTATCTCATTCCGCTTTACAACAGCGTGCAGGCGATCAACGCGGTGTTTTCCTTTACCGCCGTCGCCCTCAACCTCGCCGTGGGAATGATCGCAAACCTCGTATATACCGCCCTGCTCGTGTGGCTGCTCACCGCGATGTTCAGGAGCGAAAAAATTATGTTCAGGAGATGAGAATATGTCTTTGGAAAACGTAAAAAATTATCTCGGCGCTTTTTCCCTGGCGGACAGGGTGCGGGAATTTCCCGCTTCGAGCGCCACGGTGGAACTCGCCGCGGCCGCGCTCGGCACCGCGCCCGAACGCATTGCCAAAACGATGTCGTTCTATCTGAAAAGCGGCCCCATTGTCGTCGTGGCGGCGGGCGATACCAAGATAGACAACGCGAAATTCAAGGCGCGTTTCGGGGAAAAAGCGCGTATGATCCCCGCCGCGGAGGTGGAATGCGCCACGGGGCACCCCGTGGGCGGCGTGTGCCCGTTCGCGCTGAAAGAGGGCGTGAAGGTCTATCTCGACGAGGGTCTGCGGCGTTTTGAAAGCGTGTTTCCCGCCTGCGGGAGCGCGCACAGCGCGATCGAACTGAAAATCGAAGAGCTGGAGAGGGCGGTCGGCGCGCACGAGTGGGCGGACGTTTGCCGCCCCGCAACGTAAAAAGGCGTTTTTGCGCCGCGGAAAAATCCCGCGGCGCATTTTTTTTTTTTTCGCGCGGGGTAAAACTATTGCAAAACGGGGAAAATTCGGGTATAATAGACGTTGACTAATCGACGGGAGAAATGCAATGAACAAAATCATCGCCAAAAAGAACCTGAACCCGACGGTCACGCTGATGGAAGTGGAGGCGCCGCTCATCGCGAAGAAGGCGCAGCCGGGGCAGTTTATCATTCTGCGCGTGGACGAAAACGGGGAGAGAATCCCCCTTACGGTAGCGGATTACGACCGCGAAAAGGGCACGATCACCATTATTTTCCAGATCGTCGGCGCGACGACGGAAAAGCTGAACCACCTGAAAGAGGGGGAATATATCCACGATTTCGTGGGACCGCTCGGCACGCCCTCGCATCTCGACGGGCTGAAAAAGGTCGCCGTGGTGGGCGGCGGCGTGGGGTGCGCCATCGCGTATCCCGTGGCAAAGAAACTGCACGAGCTGGGCGCCGAAGTGCATTCGGTGGTCGGCTTCCGCAATAAGGACCTCGTAATTTTGGAAGACGAGTTCAAAGCGGCGAGCGATAAATACGTGATGATGACGGACGACGGCAGTTACGGCGAAAAGGGTCTGGTGACCGACGCGCTCAAAAAACTCATCGAAGAGGGCAATCTGTACGACGAAGTGATCGCCATCGGGCCGGTCGTCATGATGAAATTCGTGAGCAAACTCACCAAGGAATACGGCATAAAAACCGTGGTTTCCATGAACCCCATTATGATCGACGGCACGGGAATGTGCGGCGGCTGCCGCCTGACGGTGGGCGGAAAGACCAAATTCGCCTGCGTGGACGGCCCGGATTTCGACGGGCACGAAGTCGATTTCGACGAGGCGCTCAACCGCGGCTCGATGTACCGCGATTTCGAGCGGCACGCCTACGAAGAAGCGTGCAATCTCTTCAAAAAGGAGGTCGAGTGAAATGCCCAATATGTCTTTGAAGAAAAACGAAATGCCCGTGCAGGATCCCGCGGCGCGCAACAAAAACTTTTCCGAAGTCGCCCTCGGCTACACCGAGGAACAGGCGGTGAACGAGGCGGAGCGCTGCCTGAATTGCAAGCATAAACCCTGCGTGGGCGGCTGCCCCGTGCAGATCGATATCCCCGCATTCGTCAAAAAGGTTGCCGAGCGCGATTTTGAAGGCGCGTACCGGGTCATCTCGGAATCGAGTTCTCTGCCCGCGGTGTGCGGCAGGGTGTGCCCGCAGGAAACGCAGTGCGAGGCGAAGTGCGTGCGGGGCATCAAGGGAGAGCCCGTCGCCATCGGCAGGCTGGAACGCTTCGTGGCGGATTATCACAACGAACATTGCGCCGAAAAACCGCAGCGCCCCGCGCCCAACGGGCACAGGGTGGCGGTGGTCGGTTCCGGCCCGAGCGGGCTGACCTGCGCGGGCGATCTCGCGAAGAAGGGCTACGACGTTACGGTGTTCGAGGCGTTACATACGGCGGGGGGCGTGCTGGTGTACGTCATTCCCGAATTCCGTCTGCCCAAAACCATCGTGGAAAAGGAGATCGCTACGCTCAAAGAACTGGGCGTGAAGGTGGAGCCGAATATGGTGATCGGCAAAGTGCTTTCGGTGGACGAGCTGTTTGAAGACGGGTTCGAGGCGGTGTTCATCGGCAGCGGCGCGGGCCTGCCCCGCTTTATGAACATCCCGGGGGAAAACGCCAAGGGCGTGTATTCCGCGAACGAGTTCCTCACCC
>CALVZR010000043.1 GCA_944372565.1 uncultured Clostridia bacterium
GGTTCGCACCGAACTCCCCGAAAACAGGGGGGCGCATTGTGAGTTCGCTTCTCATCCGCAAGCAAAAAAAGAAGGCGGATGAAAAATCCGCCTTTTCGTGGAGCAGGTGATGAGAATCGAACTCACAACCACAGCTTGGGAAGCTGTTGTTTTGCCACTAAACTACACCTGCGAATTGGTGATGAGAATTTGCCTTTCCCGCGCCGTCGCTTTGTTCGGGGAAAAACGACGGCGGCAAGAGCGAGCCTGCGGCCCGCACCGAACTCACAACCACGGCTTGCCTGTTGTTTTGCCGCGAAACGACGTCTGCAAAACCCGTTCTTTTTCCGCTTGCGTACCCTATTATAGCACGTTGCGGCGGAAAAGTAAATAAAAAGAACGAAAAATATTTGTCAACTTTCCCATTTTTATGATATAATACTTCCGTAAACGGAAAATTGCGTTTCAACGCAGTGTATATTTTTTCCGGAAACGGGGAGGAAAGATTATGGCATTGTTTCTTAAAGTAATCGAATGGAGCGACGATACAAAGGACCGCATCGTCTATAAGTATCCGTTAAAAAACGCGGGGAGGGAAGTCAACCAGAAGAGTAAGCTCGTCGTGCGCGAATCGCAGGAAGCGATTTTCGTGCACAAGGGGCAGATCTGCGATATCTTCCCCGCGGGTACATACGACCTCAATACCGATATTTTCCCCATCCTTTCCAAACTGGCGGGATGGAAATACGGGTTTCAGACGCCCATCACGCTGGACATTTACTATGTGAACGTAAAGCAGTTCACGGGCATCAAATGGGGCACGGCGAATCCCATCATGATGCGCGATCCCGATTTCGGCATGGTGCGCGTGAAGGGCTACGGCTCGTTCGCCTTCAAGGTGCACGACGCGGGCGTGTTCCTGCGCGAACTTTTCGGCACAAATTCCTCGTTTGAAACGGGGGATATCACGGACTGGCTCAAAACCATGCTGATCTCCGCCCTGACGGACGCCATCGGGGAGAGCAAGATCTCCGCGCTCGACCTCGCGGGCAACACGCTGGAATTCAACGAGATCGTAAAGCACAGCATCCAGGATAAATTCAAATCCATCGGGCTGCTGCTCACCAATCTGTTCATCGAAAACATGTCCGTGCCCGAAGAGGTGGAAAAAGCCATCGACGAGCGCAGCAAGCTCGGCATTCTGGGCGACAAGACGGACGTTCTGCTGAAGATTTCCGCCGCGGAGGCGATGAAGGACGCCGCCAAAAACGAAGGCATGGGCGGCGCGTTCGTCGGCGCGGGCATGGGCATCGGCGCGGGCGCGGGACTGGGCTCTGTGTTCGGCGAGGCGTTCCGCAGCGCGCAGCAGCCTGCCGCTCCTGCCGCAAACAACGCCGGCGCGGGCGCGGCGGCGGGCGGTGCGGTCTGCCCCAAATGCGGCGCGCAGGTGAGCGCGAAGGCGAAGTTCTGTCCCGAATGCGGGGAAAAGCTCGCGGCGAAAAAGTTCTGCCCCGAGTGCGGCGCGGAAGTGAAGGCTTCCGCCAAGTTCTGCCCCGAATGCGGCAATAAGTTCTGAAAATAAAAAATCATAAGGAGTAAACGGTTATGGCGAATAAAATCACTGCGGATACGAAGATTTTCGACGCGCTCGAAATCAACCCCAAGGCGGGGGAGATTTTAATGAACTACGGCATGCACTGCCTCGGCTGCGCGCTCGCGCACGGCGAAACGGTGGGCGAAGCCGCCGACGTTCACGGCGCGGACCTCGAAAAGATGCTCGAAGAACTCAACGACGTGAAATAAACGTCGCAGAAAAGCGCGGCGGCGGTTGCCGCCGCGCTTTTCGTTCCAATGCCGCGCGGGCGCGCGGAAAAATGCGGGAAATGTTTGTAAACGCGTCCCCGTATAATGAATACGGGAGATAAATCGATGGAACAGATGACGGGGAAAGCCGCGGAATACGAAGAGCCGCGGGACGTGGAAACCGAATACGAAAAATGCGAAGCCTGCGGGTCGAACATGAAATACGACCCGAAGAGCAACATGCTCTACTGCGAGCACTGCGGCACAAAACGCTCCCTCGGGGAGGAGGAACAGGCTGCCGAACTCGCCATTGAAGACGCGCTGCGCGCCGCGGAAGAAAACGGCTGGGCGGAAACCACGGTGTTCCGCTGCGAGAACTGCGGCGCGAAGGTCGCCCTCGCGAAGGGGGAGATCGCCACGAGCTGTCCGTTCTGCGGCACGGCGCAGGTGGTGGAGCTCGACGAGATGGCGGGGCTTAAACCGAACGCCGTTCTGCCCTTCCGCCTCACCGCGGAAGACTCCAACGAGGCGTGCAAAAAGTGGGCGAAAAAGAAAATCTACGCGCCCCGCGCCTTCAAGAAAAACCTCAAGGCGGAGAATATGCACGGCGTGTATATCCCGTGTTTCACGTTCGACAGCCGCACGTCCTCGCGCTATTACGGGCGCATCGGCAAGCGGCACACCCGCACGGTGGGCTCGGGCAAGAACCGCCGCACGGAAACCTATATCGTGTGGCGCAACATCAGCGGTTTTTACGATCACGCCTTCGACGACGTGACCGTTACCGCCGGCTCGAAAGTCACGCAGAAGGATCTCGGCAAAATGGCGCCCTTCGACAGCAACAATTCCAAAGCGTACGACGGCAAGTATCTGCTCGGCTTTTCCTCTTATTGCTACGAAAAGGACATCGTGCAGTGCTGGAGCGAGGCGAAGGGCACGATGGACGCCGCGCTCAGGCAGATGATCCTTTCGCAGTATTCGTACGACCTCGTCGATTACCTCAACGTGAGCACCACGCACGCGGACGTAACGTATAAATACGTGCTGCTGCCCGTTTACGCGGGGCATTTCGGGTTCAAAAAGAAGAATTACAACTTTTTCGTGAACGGCACCAACGGAAAGGTGACGGGCAAAACCCCCGTGGCAATCTGGAAAGTCGCGCTCACGGTGCTCGCCGCCGCTGCCGCCCTCGTGGGGCTGGCGTATCTCGTGATGCAGTTCGCATAAAGAAAAAGCCCGCGCCGCGCGGGAGGGGAGAGTGTCCCAGCGCGGCGCATATTTCGGGCTTTTGCCGGAATGCGGGCGCAAGATGTTGTGTGTGCCGCTTTTTCCTTGAAAAAACTTTAAAATTTAACGAAAAAAACGCGAAAAACAGTTGACTTCGGCTTGCAAATTTAATATAATGAGTAAGCTGTGTAATATGGGTTGATGCGGAAAGTTACTTAATTTCGCTTTAAACAGCGGGCGAAAAGATAATTTCCGTTGACAAATGCGGAGGCTCGACCTCTGCGACTAACTTCGGGTTTGGTGAACGCACGTCATTCGCAGCGACTTAATTTGAATTAAGTATCGGCGGATGATTTTTTTATGCACACGGATTTGACACACACGGCAAAGTTGACGAAATGTTAGGATAAAGAAAGGAGAAAAAACATGGCAAGTCAGAAAATCAGGATCAAATTGGTTTCTTACGATCACGAAATGGTGGATCAGGCTACGGCGAGAATCGTGGAAACGATGAAGAAGGGCGGCGCGAAGATCAGCGGTCCCATCCCTCTGCCGACCGAGAAGGAAGTCATCACCATTCTGCGTTCGCCGCACAAAGACAAGGACAGCCGCGAACAGTTCGAGGTGAGAACGCACAAGCGCCTCATCGACATCTATTCGCCGAACATCAAGCTGCTCGACAGCATCCATCTGCCCGCGGGCGTGGACATCAAGATCAAATTATAATCGATATTATATAAGGAAAAAATCGGAGGTGAACTTTATCTATGAATAAAGCAATCATTGGAAGGAAGTTGGGAATGACGCAGGTTTTCGCGCCCGACGGCAAGGTGATCCCCGTGACGGTGGTCGAAGCGGGTCCCTGCCCCGTCGTACAGGTGAAAACTTTGGAAAGAGACGGTTATACGGCTTTGAAACTCGGTTTCGACGAAACGACGGAAAAAGCCCTCAACAAGCCGCAGCTCGGCCAGTTCAAGAAGGCGGGCGTCGCGCCGCAGAAGGTGCTTAAAGAAGTCCGTTTTGAAGACGTGAGCTCCTATTCCGTCGGCCAGGCGGTCAAGTGCGACATCTTCGCCGCGGGCGACAAGGTGGACGTTTCGGGCGTGACCAAGGGCCACGGCTACACGGGCGTAATCAAGCGCTGGAACAACCACCGCCTGAAAGAAACGCACGGCGTGGGCCCCGTACACAGGGAAGTCGGTTCCATGGGCGCGAACAGCACGCCCAGCCGCGTGTTCAAAGGCAAGAAGATGCCCGGTCAGTACGGACATGAGAACGTAACCATACAGAACCTCGAGATCGTGAAAGTGGACGTCGAGAGGAACGCGCTGCTGATCAAAGGCGCGATCCCCGGCCCCGTCAAGAGCATCGTGACGATCAAGGAAAGCGTCAAAGGTTAAGGAGAGTGAAGAAAAATGCCGAACGTAAAAGTATATAATATGTCCGCCGCGGAAGTCGGGACGTTGGAACTGAATGAAGATCTTTTCAACATGGATTACAACGAAGCCCTCATCCACCAGGCGGTCGTGACGAGGCTGGCAAACGAAAGACAGGGCACCAAGAGCACCCTCACCCGCGCGGAAGTCCGCGGAGGCGGCGCCAAGCCCTGGAGACAGAAGGGCACGGGCCGCGCGCGCCAGGGCTCGATCAGGAGCCCGCAGTGGACCAAAGGCGGCGTGGTGTTCGCCCCCAAGTCCCGCGATTTTTCCAAGAAGATGAACATCACGGCGAAGAGGATCGCGCTCTTTTCCGCCCTTTCCCAGAAGATCAGGGACGACGAAGTGATCTTTGTGGACGAACTCAAAGTCGCCGCGCCCAAGACCAAGGAAATGGTGAAGTTCCTCGAAGCGTTCAAGTTGGATAAGAGCGTTCTCGTCGTTACCGACGAAAAAGACGAGGCCGTTTTAAGAGCGGCGTCCAACCTGCGGAAAGTGAGCACGATCTGCGTAGATCTCCTCAACACGTACGACGTGGTGAAGAACGCGAAGCTCGTGATCTCCAGAAAAGCGGCAGAGAAAATGCAGGAGGTTTACGGAGAATAATGTTATCGCACGACGTCATTATCAGGCCGGTGCTGACCGAAAAGAGTTACGCCGGGATCGAGAAGAAGAGATACACCTTCGTTGTCGCCAAGAGCGCGAACAAAACGGAGATCAAGAAGGCGGTCGAAGAGGTCTTCGGCGTGCAGGTGGAAAGCGTGAACACGATGAACGTGCGCGGAAAGCTGAAGAGAATGGGCAAGAACCAGGGATACACGCCCGCTTACAAGAAGGCGATCGTTCAGCTGAAAGCGGACAGCAAGAGCATCGAGTTCTTCGATTCGCTCTCGTAAGGATTTAACGGAGGACAAGCAAAATGGCTATCAAGAGATATAAACCTACGTCTGCGGCGCGCCGTTTCATGACGGTGAGCGCTTACGACGAGATCACCTGCAAAAAGCCGCACCGCGCGCTGCTGGAAGACCAGAGAAAGAGCGGCGGCAGAAACGCGCAGGGGAAAATCACCGTGCGCCACATCGGCGGCGGCAACAAGAGAAAATACCGCATCATCGATTTCAAACGCCAGAAAGATGGCGTCCCCGCGACGGTGAAGACCATCGAATACGATCCGAACAGGAGCGCGAACATCGCCCTTCTCTACTATGCGGACGGCGCGAAAACGTATATCCTCGCGCCCGTCGGGCTGAACGTGGGCGACGTGATCGTGAGCGGCCCCGAAGCCGACATCAAGGCGGGCAACTGCCTGCCGCTGGAAAACATCCCCGTCGGTACGGTTGTGCACAACATCGAACTGCAGCCCGGCAAGGGCGGCCAGATCGCCCGCGCGGCGGGT